>NZ_JANEWH010000039.1:0-37356 GCF_028069715.1 Kluyvera sp. Awk 3
ACTAAGAGAAGAATAATGGATGGCGCTGAATGCGCCATCCGGGATGAGATTATTTTTTTGCGACGGTCTCTTCGCCAACCAGTCCAATCTTCAGATAGCCAGCCTGATGCAGGGTATCCATCACCTTCATCATCGTTTCATAGTCCACCGTTTTATCGGCGCGGAAGAAGATCGTGGTGTCTTTCTTGCCTTCCGTCAGCGCATCCAGCGCCGGCACCATGCTGTCATCGGTAATGGGGTCGTTACCGAGGAACATCGACTTATCCGCTTTCACCGACAGGTAGACCGGTTTTTCCGGGCGCGGCTGCGGCTGGCTGGAGGAGGCCGGCAGATTGACTTTGACATCAACCGTCGCCAACGGCGCGGCGACCATAAAGATAATCAACAGAACCAACATGACGTCGATAAACGGCGTCACGTTGATTTCATGCATTTCGCCGGTATCGTCCAGATTTTCATTAAGACGCATTGCCATAGGGCATTAACCTACTCGTAATTTCTGGGCGGTACGAACCGGATGCACGCCGCTGGCGCTCAGATCCAGATCGCGACTCTGCAGCAGCAGAACCTGCGCAGCCACATCGCTCAGGTTAGCTTTGAAGCCACCGATGAGGCGCGCGAAGACGTTATAGATAACCACCGCCGGAATCGCGGCGAACAGGCCAATAGCCGTTGCCAGCAGCGCTTCTGCGATACCTGGCGCCACAACGGCCAGATTCGTGGTTTGCGTCTGGGCGATACCGATAAAGCTGTTCATGATGCCCCACACGGTACCGAACAGGCCGACGAACGGAGAGATAGCGCCGATAGTCGCCAGAAAACCGTTGCCGCGTCCCATATGACGGCCTACCGCCGCCACGCGACGCTCCAGGCGAAAACCGGTACGTTCTTTAATCCCTTCGTTATCTTCCGAACCCGCAGAGAGCTCCAGCTCGTTCTGCGCTTCATTGATTAACTGGCTGCTCAGGCTCTGCGCGTCAAACGCGGCGGCCGTTTCGTGCGCCTGATTGAGGGAACGCACATCCGCTAACAGTTTCTGCTCGCGCTTGAGGCGGCGCTTGTGAGAAAGGAGCTCAGCACCTTTACTGAAGAAAATTGCCCAGGTGACGACGGATGCCAGTATCAAGCCAATCATGACCACTTTAACCACGATGTCGGCATGATGATACATACCCCAAACGGAGAGATCCGCCTGCATCAAATTATTACCCACTGTGTATCTCCAGGACGTAAATCACAAAATCTGAGCACAATAATATCAAAACAACGTCGAATTGATAGTAGTTCTCATTAGTATTTACATATTGACTCAAATCACACTTACTTTCCTTGCGCTTACGCAGTAAAAAAGTTTTCTGCACGGTTTTTGGCAAAATTTTCTGCTGTATGCACGAGGAACGCTACATCGCCGAGGCAATCGTGATAGTTTAGACGTCCAGACGTATAAAAACAGGTATACCCAACATGGCAGACAAGCACCTCGATACCGCGCTGGTTAACGCCGGACGCAGCAAAAAGTACACCCAGGGATCGGTGAACAGCGTGATTCAACGCGCCTCGTCGCTGGTTTTTGACACGGTCGCCGCCAAGAAGCATGCGACCCATAACCGCGCTAACGGCGAGCTGTTTTATGGCCGTCGCGGCACGCTCACCCATTTCTCGCTACAGGAAGCCATGTGTGAGCTTGAAGGCGGCGCCGGCTGCGCCCTCTTCCCCTGCGGCGCGGCGGCGGTGGCGAATACTATCCTGGCCTTCGTTGAACAGGGCGACCACGTGCTGATGACCAACACTGCCTACGAACCGAGCCAGGATTTTTGCACCAAAATTCTCCGTAAGCTCGGCGTCACCACCAGTTGGTTCGACCCCATGATTGGCGCAGAGATTGCGAACCTGATTCAGCCGAACACCAGAATCGTGTTCCTCGAATCTCCGGGTTCCATCACCATGGAAGTTCACGACATCCCGGCGATCGTTTCCGCCGTTCGCAGCATCGCCCCTGAAGCCATCATCATGATCGACAACACCTGGGCGGCAGGCGTGCTGTTTAAGGCGCTCGATTTTGGCATCGATATTTCGATTCAGGCGGGCACCAAGTATCTGATTGGTCACTCAGATGCCATGGTCGGCACGGCGGTATCGAACGAGCGCTGCTGGGCACAACTGCGTGAGAATGCCTATTTGATGGGGCAAATGCTCGACGCCGACACGGCCTATATGACCAGCCGGGGCCTGCGCACGCTCGGCGTGCGTCTGCGTCAGCACCATGAAAGCAGCCTGAAAGTCGCCGAATGGCTGGCGCAACAGCCGCAGGTGGCGCGCGTCAATCATCCGGCGTTACCGGGCAGCAAAGGACATGAATTCTGGAAACGCGACTTCACCGGCAGCAGCGGCCTGTTCTCCTTCGTACTGAACAAGCGCCTGAATAATGAAGAGTTGGCAAACTACCTCGACCACTTCTCGCTGTTCAGCATGGCCTATTCCTGGGGCGGCTTCGAATCGCTGATTCTGGCTAATCAGCCGGAAGAGCTGGCCAGCATTCGTCCGGACGGGGTGATTGATTTTGAAGGTACGCTCATTCGCCTGCACATTGGTTTGGAAAACGTTGACGATCTGATTGCGGATTTAGCGGCAGGATTCGCCCGCATCGTGTAACATAGCCTGAGCCCGGTACGGTCAGTGCCGGGTGGGTTAGCAATATTTTTGGCGCGTCCAGCGGAGGCGCCACCGATGTTGAGAACAGTCGGTTCCCGAGTTCACATCACCGCCAAGCGTAAACCTATGTACCCGGTTGTCAGCCAGACTGAACAATGCGGCTTCATTTGTTGCGTCCGGGATCAAGGTGTTCTTCAGAATTCGGGCGTACAATAGGCGAAAACGCTGTTCCACAGGAATGTCCATGGTCGTTATTCAAGATATTGTCGCCGCGCTTTGGCAGCACGATTTTGCTGCACTGGCGAATCCGCACGTCGTGGGAGTCGTTTATCTGGTCATGTTTGCCACGTTGTTTCTGGAAAACGGCCTGCTCCCCGCATCATTTTTACCCGGTGATAGCCTGTTGCTATTGGCGGGAGCGCTCATTGCCAAGGGCGTCATGGGCTACGTCCCTACCCTCGTCATTCTGACGACGGCCGCCAGCCTTGGCTGCTGGTTGAGTTACATCCAGGGGCGCTGGTTGGGCAACACTAACGTCGTGAAAGGTTGGCTGGCGCAACTGCCGGACAAATACCACCAGCGCGCGACCTGCATGTTTGACCGTCACGGTCTTCTGGCGCTGCTCGCGGGTCGCTTCCTGGCGTTCGTGCGCACACTGCTGCCAACGATGGCGGGAATTTCCGGTCTGCCTAACCGCCGCTTCCAGTTGTTTAACTGGCTGAGCGCGCTGCTGTGGGTTGGCGTGGTCACAGGCTTTGGCTATGCCATCAGCATGATTCCGTTTGTGAAGCGTCATGAAGATCAGGTGATGACTTTCCTGATGGTGCTGCCGATCTTCCTGCTGGTTGCCGGGCTGCTCGGCACAGTGATCGTGGTTATCAAGAAAAAATACTGCGACGCCTGATCGCGTCGCCGTCCAATCTGTAGGCCGGATAAGGCGTTTACGCCGCATCCGGCAATGTGCAGCAGCGTTGCCTGATGGCGCTACGCTTATCAGGTCTAACCGTTACATTCCGCGCAGTCTTGCCGCATCCTCGCCCGGCGTCAGGCCAAAAAACCGTTTAAACTCTCGACTGAACTGCGACGCGCTCTCGTAGCCCACCTGCATCGCCGCCGCGCTGGCCTTCAGGCCGTCGTGCGCCATCATCATCCGAGCTTTATGCAGCCGATAGGCTTTCAGATATTGCAGCGGCGAAGTACTGGTTACCGACTTAAAATTATGGTGAAACGCCGACAGGCTCATATTGGCCTCGGCGGCCAGCTGATCGACGCTCAGCGTTTCGGTGTACTGGCTCTCAATCCGCTTAAGCACGCGGCTGATCTGGCTGAAGTGAGTCTGGCGGCTCACCAGCGCCATCAGCGCGCCGCCGCGCGGCCCGGTGAGCACGTGGTAGAGCATTTCGCGGATAATTTGCTTGCCGAGAATACGGGCGTCCAACGGACGTTCCATCACGTCCAGCAGGCGCTCGGCTGCGCAAAGAATCTCTTCGGACAACGTCGCCGAGTTAATCCCGCTTTCCGCCATTGCCGGGCGGAACAGCGGGTCTTCACCGATATCCATGAGCAATTCCTGGAGCTGGAAAATATCGACGTCGAGGCGTAACCCGGCCAACGGCGCTTCAGCAGTGGCAAAAGTTTCACATTCGAAGGGTAAAGGTACGGTGAGCAGCAGATATTCATTGGCGTCGTAGCGGAAGGTACGATCGTTGATATAGCCAATTTTATAGCCGGAAAAGAGAAACACGATGCCCGGCCGGTACATAACCGGCGTGCGTCCACTGGGCTGACTGCCGTAGATCAGCTGAATGTCAGGCAGCAGGGTTCGCAGGTTTTGTTCGTTATTTTTCAGCTGCTTAATTTTTTCTGTCAGCAGTGCACAGATCGCTTCACGGTTCATCAACGAAGGCTCCAGATACCTTTTTTCACGCTCTCATTGTGGCCGTGATTAACGTGATTCTCCAGCCTTATGGAGAAATGGGCAAGACAAACGCAGAAATGTGCATTGAGAGGTACGGCAACGAGGACCACAATGATGTCATTCGGCGACGACCTTCGCCGCCTTGTTTTTCCATCCACCAAGAAGGGAACGAGCAATGTTTAATTTTGATCTTCACACCCCGACCCGCATTCTGTTCGGTAAAGGCGCTATCGAAAATCTGCGCGCTCAGATCCCCGCTGACGCTCGCGTGCTAATCACCTACGGCGGCGGCAGCGTGAAAAAAACCGGCGTGCTGGACCAGGTACTGACCGCACTGAAAGGACTGGACGTGCTGGAATTTGGCGGTATTGAGCCAAACCCGTCCTATGAAACGCTGATGAACGCGGTGAAAATTGCCCGCGAACAGAAAGTGACCTTCCTGCTGGCGGTCGGCGGCGGTTCCGTTCTGGACGGCACCAAATTTATCGCCGCGGCAGCGCACTATGATGCAAGCATCGACCCGTGGGAAATCCTCGAAACCTACGGCAGCAACGTTAACAGCGCCATCCCGATGGGTTCCGTTCTGACCCTGCCAGCAACCGGCTCCGAGTCGAACAAAGGCGCGGTCATCTCCCGTAAAACCACCGGCGACAAGCGTGCCTTTATGTCTTCGCACGTCCAGCCGCAGTTTGCCATTCTTGACCCGGTTTACACCTACACTCTGCCGCCGCGTCAGGTCGCGAACGGCGTAGTGGATGCCTTCGTGCATACCGTTGAGCAGTACGTCACCTATCCGGTTGACGGCAAAATTCAGGACCGTTTCGCCGAAGGCATTCTGCTGACGCTGGTTGAAGAAGGCCCGAAAGCGCTGAAAGATCCAGAAAACTACGACGTGCGCGCCAACATTATGTGGGCAGCGACTCAGGCGCTGAATGGCCTGATTGGCGCAGGCGTACCGCAGGATTGGGCAACCCATATGCTGGGCCACGAACTGACCGCCATGCACGGGCTGGATCACGCCCAAACGCTGGCTATCGTTCTGCCTGCGCTGTGGAATGAAAAACGTGAAACCAAGCGCGCCAAACTGCTGCAATATGCTGAACGCGTCTGGAACATTACCGAAGGTTCTGACGATGCGCGTATTGACGCCGCTATCGCCGCAACCCGCAGCTTCTTCGAACAAATGGGCGTGCCGACTCGCCTGTCCGACTACGGTCTGGACGGCAGTTCCATTCCGGCGCTGCTGAAAAAACTCGAAGAGCACGGTATGACCAAACTGGGTGAAAATCAGGATATTACCCTTGAAGTGAGCCGCCGTATTTACGAAGCAGCCCGTTAAGCCCTTCCTCACTTTTTGCTCTAAGCATGTCGAGCTCACTCCAGAAGCTTACACCCGTAAGTGACTGGGGTGAGCAGACTCAGACAACGCATCTATAGCTTGAAAGGCGACGAACAAGCTTTCGTTTTTGCATATTTCGACCAGACTTAATCATACAAATCTTATCGGTGCATGCCCCGATAAGCTGATGAAAAGGAGAAATGCATGACACATCCAACCGTGATTAAACTGCACGATGGCAATGTAATGCCGCAGCTGGGCCTCGGCGTATGGCAGGCCAGTAATGAAGAAGTGGTTACCGCAATCCACAAAGCGATTGAGGTCGGCTACCGTTCTATTGATACTGCCGCCGCCTACAAGAACGAGTCGGGCGTGGGCAAAGCCATTCACAGCGCGGGCGTGGCGCGTGAGGATCTGTTCATCACCAGCAAGCTGTGGAATGACTCCCATCTGCGCGCCGCTGACGCGCTGCAGGAGAGCCTGGAACATTTACAGCTGGACTACCTCGATCTGTATCTGATCCACTGGCCGGTCCCCGCATCTGACCACTATATCCAGGCCTGGAAAGCGCTGATTGACCTGCAAAAGCAGGGGCTGGTGAAGAGCATCGGCGTGTGTAACTTCCAGGTTCCACATCTGCAACGGCTGATTGATGAGACCGGCGTCGCACCGGTGATTAACCAGATTGAACTGCATCCGCTAATGCAACAACGTCAGTTGAACGCGTGGAACGCTACCCACAAGATTCAGACCGAATCCTGGAGCCCGCTGGCGCAGGGCGGCGAAGGCGTTTTCGATCAGAAAGTCATCCGTCATCTTGCCGACAAATACGGCAAAAGCCCGGCGCAGATTGTCATTCGCTGGCACCTCGACAGTGGTCTGGTGGTCATTCCGAAGTCGGTCACGCCATCACGCATCGCCGAGAACTTCGACGTCTGGGATTTCCGCCTGGATAAAGACGAACTAGGCGACATCGCAACCCTGGATAAAGGCAAGCGGTTAGGCCCGGATCCAGACCAGTTCGGCGGTTAAACGCAAAAGCCCGGCAATCGCCGGGCTTTTTTTAAGGCATCATCTCACTGCCGGGATGACCTGTTCTTAACGGCCAGCCGCCGTTTTACTGTGCTTCTTCGCACCGGCTTTGACTGGACGAGATGGCGCTGATGGCGCTTTCTTTGCTCCCGCAGGCGTCTGGCGTTGATGCGCCACCGGCGTGTGCTTGGTCAGCGCCGGACGGGTATTGCGGTTCTGGCGACGCGCTTCGCGCATTTCATCGATTGTCGGCGCAGGCACCAGACAATCGCGACGGCTGCCGATCAGGTGCTTTTTGCCCATCGCTTCCAGCGCGGTGCGAATCAGCGGCCAGTTAGCCGGATCGTGGTAGCGCAGCAGCGCTTTGTGCAGACGGCGCTGCTTATCGCCCTTCGGAATCACCACGTCCTCACTCTTATAACCAATCTTACCCAGCGGGTTCTTGCCGGTGTAATACATGGTGGTTGAGTTCGCCAGCGGCGACGGATAGAAGTTCTGCACCTGATCCAGGCGGAAGCGGTGCTGCTTGAGCCACAGCGCCAGGTTCACCATGTCTTCGTCGCGCGTCCCCGGGTGGGCGGAGATAAAGTACGGAATCAGATACTGCTCTTTCCCGGCCTGCTTCGAGTAGGTGTCGAACAGCTCTTTGAAGCGGTGATAGCTGCCCATCCCCGGCTTCATCATTTTCGACAGCGGCCCTTCTTCCGTGTGCTCCGGCGCAATCTTCAGGTAGCCGCCGACATGGTGCGTCGCCAGCTCTTTGATATAGCGCGGATCTTCCACCGCCAAGTCGTAACGCACGCCGGAGGCAATCAGGATCTTCTTCACCCCTTTCAGCTCGCGGGCGCGACGGTACAGGTTGATGGTCGGCGTGTGGTCGGTATCCATATGCGGACAGATTTCCGGATAGACGCAGGAGAGACGACGGCAGGTCTGCTCGGCGCGCGGCGATTTACAGCGCAGCATGTACATGTTAGCCGTTGGTCCGCCAAGATCCGAAATAATGCCGGTAAAGCCGGGGACAGTGTCGCGAATGGCTTCGATCTCATTGATGATCGAATCTTCCGAACGACTCTGAATAATGCGCCCTTCGTGCTCGGTAATCGAGCAGAAGGAACAGCCGCCAAAGCAGCCGCGCATGATGTTGATCGAGAAGCGGATCATCTCATACGCCGGAATGCGCGCTTTGCCGTATGACGGATGCGGCACGCGCTGGTACGGCAGGGCAAACACGCTGTCCATCTCTTCGGTAGAGAGCGGAATGGCGGGTGGGTTGATCCAGATATAGCGATCGCCCTGCTTCTGCATCAGCGCGCGGGCGCTGCCCGGGTTGGTTTCATGATGCAGAATACGCGAGGCGTGAGCGTACAGCACTTTGTCGCCCTTCACTTTCTCGAAGGACGGCAGCAGCACATAGGTTTTTTCCCACGGCTTCGGGCGCGGCGGCTGTACGGTGATAGCCCTGGCTTCCTGTTTTTTCGGCGCGACGGTTTTGTTGTCGGCGCACGGCAGGTCTTCGCCATACGGGTGCGGAATCGGGTCGATTTTCCCCGGGGTGTCGATGCGGGTGGAGTCGACGCCAGACCAGCCCGGCAGCGCCTCTTTAACAATAATCGCCGTATTACGCACGTCGCGGATTTCAGTAATCTTTTCACCCTGCGCCAGACGGTGCGCCACTTCCACCAGCGGACGTTCGCCGTTGCCGAACATCAACATGTCTGCTTTGGCGTCAATCAGCACCGAACGACGAACGGTATCCGACCAGTAGTCATAGTGCGCGGTACGACGCAGGCTGGCTTCGATGCCGCCGAGAATCACCGGCACATCTTTCCACGCTTCTTTACAGCGCTGGGTATAGACCAGCGTCGCGCGATCCGGGCGCTTGCCCGCGACGTTGTCCGGGGTGTAGGCGTCGTCATGGCGCAGCTTACGGTCGGCGGTGTAGCGGTTGATCATCGAGTCCATATTGCCGGCGGTCACGCCGAAGAACAGGTTCGGTTTACCCAGACGCATAAAGTCGTCTTTGCTGTTCCAGTCAGGCTGGGCGATGATCCCCACGCGGAAGCCCTGCGCTTCCAGCATACGGCCACAGATCGCCATGCCGAAGCTCGGATGGTCGACATAGGCGTCGCCGGTTACCAGAATGATGTCGCAGCTATCCCAGCCAAGTTGATCCATCTCTTCACGTGACATCGGCAAAAACGGAGCCGGCCCAAAGCAGGCGGCCCAGTACTGCGGCCAGGAGAAAAGGTCGCGATCCGGTTGGATCAGGGAGATAGCGCTCATAATGCTTCCAAAAAATTGGCAAAAAAATAATCAAAGGTCGGGGATTATAAGCCCGATTGTCCTATGAATGAAGCGGGAATTTTTAGGTTCGTGTAAGTCCCGGCGTCGCTGCGCTCGGCCGGGCTACGGAGGGGGAACTTACGGCGCCGGGTTCACCAGAATCTGTCCAATAGAACCGCGGTCTGCCAGTTCCAGCGTTTGGCTGGCGTACTGGAACGGGAAGTGGGGCCATGACGGCTGGCCATAATAGACCAGCAGCTCGACCTGACCATCAACCCAGACGGTGTCTTTCCAGCCCCGGTCCTCCGGCAACGCCATCGCGCCGTTAACGTTGCGGATCTGGAACATCACCCCTTCAATATGGAACGACTGCGGCGCGTCGGCGCGAACCGTCCAGCGCTCCCACGTCCCCTGCTGCGCGGTAATATCGATTCGCTGCGGGTCCCACAGCTGACCGTTGATGCCAGGATCGTCGCTCAACTGGATATCGCGGCTGCGAATCGGCGTACCACTGAGGATTTCCGTCGGCAGGATGCGCATCGGTAAGTTATCGGTCACTAACGGCAGCAGCCCCGTCGGACGAAGGGTCAGTACCAGCGTAGAAACCAGAATGCTCGATGGCTCAAAGAAGCCGCGGATACGATCCATGATGCTGGCGGATTCACCGCAGGTGATAGACACTTCATCACCGTTGGTCATGTCCACCAACACTTCCCGGCGTTCACCCGGGGCCAGCGACAGCTGAGTGGTGGAGACCGGCGCGGGTAAGAAACCCTGATCGCTGGAGATGACGTGCAACGCGCGGCCATCGCTCATGCGCAGCATATAGCGGCGCGAGTTAGAGGCATTGAGCAGGCGCAGGCGTACCCAGCCGCGGGAAACCTCCACATAGGGCCCCTGCACGCCGTTCACCAGCAGCGTGTCGCCGACGAAGCCACCGCTGCCCGGTTCTTCGTAGACTGGCGTACCAAAATTATCCAGACGCTTGTCCTGAATAATGATCGGGAAGTCGTCCACACCGTAATGGTTGGGGAAAGGTAAGGACTTACTAACTTCATCTTCGATCAGCCACATCCCCGCGAGGCCGTTATAGACCTGCTGAGCCATGTGATTCGGCGTATTGGCCTGATACCACAGCGTGGCGGCACTCTGACGAATTGGCAACACCGGCGCCCAGTCGGCATTCGGCGTCATCATTCGCGCCGCGCCGCCGATCAGCGGCCCCGGCACCTGCAGACCGCGTACGGTCATCGCGACGTTTTCGGTGAGTCGGTTACTGTAGATAAGCTTAACGTCATCGCCGCTCCAGACACGGATCGTCGGCCCCAGATAGCGACCGTTGACGCCCCACACCGGCGCCCGGGTGCCCTGAGTGAACGACCAGTGCGCGCGCTGTAGCGTTAAGAACAGCGGCTGTCCGCGACGCGACTCCAGCAGCGGAGGCACCGGCAGCACGGGTTGTTTCCCCGCGGCCTGCGCCCTCAGCGGCACCGCGCCTGCACAAAGCGCAACGCCCGAAGCCTGAATAAACTGACGCCGACTGAGTGACATATAAGCTCCATCAAAACTGACAAATCAAAAGTGGGAAATCACTTTCCCGACAGCAAAACAATCTACGGCGCGAGCGTTTGCTCACGCCGGCAACAGGACATTACTTTTTCGCGGCGGCTTCGCGCTGGGCCACTTCCTGGTCCAGCTCATCGATTTTAGCCTTCATCACTTCGCGGCAGTGCTTCGCCAGATCGCGCACCTGATCTTTGCCCCACGCGCTGGTGTCGATAGGATCCAGCATTTCCACAATCACCTGGCCGTTGTTCCAACGGTTGAGTTTGATTTTGTTGGAGGTATTCGATACGCACACCGGAATGATTGGCACGCCTGAAGCGATAGCGGCGTGGAACGCGCCGGTTTTGAACGGCAGCAGGCCGCGACCGCGGCTGCGGGTCCCTTCCGGAAACATCCAGAAGGAGATTTTGCGTTTCTGGAAAGTATTAACGACTTCGGCAATAGTACCGTGCGCTTTCGCACGGTTGTTGCGGTCGATCAGCAGGTTACCCGTCAGCCAGTACAGCTGGCCGAAGAACGGGATCCACACCAGGCTCTTTTTCCCTACCGTGACGGTGGGCGGCAGCACGATATTCGCTGCGGTAACCATGTCATAGTTATTCTGATGGTTAGCAATATAGATGGCGTTGCCAAAGTTTTCCGCGCCGGCAGGCAGGCGGGTTTCAACCTTGAGACCAAAAACGGGCGCCAGGCGGCCAAACATATGGCCGAAGGTGGCGACGTGTTTTGGGTTACGCGGGCTGAACAGACAATAGATGCAGCCAAAGATGCATACCAGGATGCAGTAAATGACAACAATAATGACACGTAAAATAAATAGCATAGCGTCCTCTGAACCCTGAACCGCTTAGAATTATACCGTCGGTGCACGGCTGGCATGTACGTCAGGCGCACATTTTCAGCCAGGCATTACGGGCACGTATACCGGACAGGGCTTTGTTACTTGCAGACCCCTGCAAAAGGGTATTGTTAATCGCAACGGCTGAATTAACAACGGTTTTACAGCAAATTTTCCCCGCCCATCGGCGGGGACAAATTTACTCTTCGCTATCGTCAACCTGCGCGCGCTGTGGCGAATCAATTTCCACGCGGTCGATTTTTTGCAGGCCGCGCATCAGCGTCCCACGGCGACCACGTTCGCCGGTCACTTTTTGCAGCTCTTCCGGACGCAGTTTGATCTTACGTTTGCCCACGTGGAAGGTCAGCGTGCTCTGCGGCGGCAGGATATACAGGTGCGCAAGGCTATCGGTGCCGTTGGCCGCTTCCGCCGACGGGATATTGATAATCTTGTTGCCCTTACCTTTCGACAGCTGCGGCAGGTCGCTCAATGGGAACATGAGCATACGGCCCGCGGCGGTGATCGCCAGCAGCATATCCGACTCGTCCTCAACAACCAGCGGCGGCATCACATGCGCATTTTCCGGCAGAGAGATCAGCGCCTTACCGGCACGGTTTCGCGCCACCAGATCGTTAAAGGTACACAGGAAACCATAACCCGCATCAGAGGCCATCAGCAGCTTGGTGTCATCGCCTTCCATCAGCATATGCTCGACGGTCGCGCCTGGCGGCAGCGTCAGTTTACCGGTCAGCGGCTCGCCCTGCCCGCGCGCGGACGGCAGCGTAATCGGGTCGATGGCGTAGCTGCGACCGGTGGTATCGACAAACACCACCGGCTGGTTGCTCTTGCCTTTCACCGACGCTTTCCAGCTGTCGCCCGATTTATAGCTCAGCCCCTGCGCATCGATGTCGTGGCCTTTGGCGCTACGCACCCAGCCCATCTGCGACAGCACAATGGTCACCGGCTCAGACGGCAGCATGTCGTGCTCGCTCATCGCTTTCGCTTCTTCACGCTCGTGCAGCGGCGAACGACGGTCGTCACCGAAAGCATCCGCATCGGCCTGCAGCTCTTTCTTCAGCAGGTTGCTCATCTTGCGCTCGGAGGCAAGAATCGCCTGCAGCTGATCGCGTTCTTTGGCTAAATCATCCTGCTCGCCGCGAATCTTCATCTCTTCAAGTTTGGCGAGATGGCGCAGTTTCAGCTCAAGGATCGCTTCCGCCTGGGTTTCGCTGATACCAAAGCGCGACATCAGCGCGGGTTTCGGCTCATCCTCGTTACGGATGATCTCAATCACTTCATCGATGTTGAGAAACGCCACCAGCAAACCTTCGAGGATATGCAGGCGCTTAAGCACTTTCTCCAGACGATAGTTCAGACGACGGCGCACCGTGTCGCGGCGGAACGCCAGCCACTCGGTGAGGATCTCCAGCAGATTTTTCACCGCCGGACGGCCGTCGAGGCCGATCATATTCAGGTTGATGCGGTAGCTTTTTTCCAGATCGGTGGTCGCGAACAGGTGATGCATCACCGGCTCCATATCCACGCGATTGGAACGCGGCACAATCACTAGGCGGGTCGGATTTTCGTGGTCAGATTCATCGCGCAGGTCGTCGACCATCGGCAGCTTTTTGTTGCGCATCTGGGCGGCAATCTGTTCCAGCACCTTGGCGCCGGAAACCTGATGCGGCAGCGCGGTAATCACCACCGCGCCGTCTTCTTTGGTCCACACCGCGCGCATGCGCACGGAGCCGCGACCGTTCTGGTAAATTTTGCGGATTTCCGCACGGGAGGTGATGATTTCCGCTTCGGTCGGGTAGTCCGGCCCCTGGACAATATCCAGCACTTCGTCGAGGGTGGTCTGTGGTTTTTCAATCAGCGTAATCGCCGCTTTCGCCACTTCGCGCAGGTTGTGCGGCGGAATATCCGTCGCCATGCCCACGGCAATACCGGTGGTGCCGTTCAGCAGGATGTTCGGCACGCGCGCAGGCAGCATTTTCGGCTCCTGCATCGTGCCGTCGAAGTTTGGCACCCAGTCAGCCGTCCCCTGCCCCAGCTCGCTTAACAGCAGCTCGGAGTATTTGGACAGGCGGGATTCGGTATAACGCATCGCCGCGAATGACTTGGGATCATCCGGCGCCCCCCAGTTCCCCTGGCCATCGACCAGCGGGTAACGGTAAGAGAACGGCTGCGCCATCAGCACCATGGCTTCATAGCAGGCGCTGTCGCCGTGCGGGTGATACTTACCCAGTACGTCACCGACGGTACGGGCGGATTTTTTAAATTTAGCGGTGGCGTTCAGCCCCAGCTCTGACATCGCGTAGACGATGCGGCGCTGTACCGGCTTCAGGCCGTCGCCAATAAACGGCAACGCACGATCCATGATCACGTACATGGAGTAGTTTAAGTAGGCGTTTTCCGTAAATTCATGTAGCGCAAGGCGCTCTGCCATATCGCTCATTAACAGGGGATCCTCAATCTGCATGCTGACCGTTCGGACGGCAATATTGCCGCAGATAATACCCTATCTCACGGTCTGAGTCACAAACCGTGAGACAGGTTGCGAGGAAGTTAACGAAGCGGCAGATAGATATCCGTCAGCAGCTCATGCTCCGCCACCTCATTGACGAAATTCAGGTACTGGAAGAAGACCGGAAAATCGCGCGGCGTCTCGCCGCTGGCCGGTAGCCATTCGCGGAATAAATACCACACGCTCTCCGGGAGGCTGTCGAGAGATCCCTGATGGCGCACTACCGCGCAGCGCCCGCCAGGAATCTCGCTATTCACCACGCCAACGTCATTTTCGGCTATCGGCTGGCGGACGCTGCCGCAGATATCAAAGCGGAATTGATCCGGCGGCGTCGTCTGCGGGTCATGCCAGGCAATACCAAAGGTTTGACTGCTGGCAATCGGCGACTGGCCCGTTTCGCGCCGCCATGCAATAAATTTCGCCGCGCTGGCGTTGACCTTATCCGGATGCCCCAGATGCGTCAGCATCGCGACGCGGGTAGGTGGAAATTCAACAATTTTTACGTCCATTACATGCTGCTCCTGTAACGCAAGTTTAGGAACGCGTTGGTGCCAGGCCAGCCAGTCCGGCGATTGCCGAAACCGGCGCGGGCTTTGACCAAACGCGGTTTTGAAAGCACGTGTGAACGACTCCGGATTCTGGAACCCGGCATCCAGCGCGATATCGATAACTTTATCCTGCGGGTTAAACGCCAGCCGGCATGACGCGCGGCGCAAACGCAACCACTGGATATAGCGATAGAGCGGAAGCCCGCTCCAGGCGGTAAACTGCCGGTGAAAATGAAACGGCGAGCTGTGCGCCATCCGGCTTAACGCCTCAATCGACAGAGGCTCATCCAGATGACGCTCAATGTGGTCGCAAACGCGCCGTAGGCGTTCGGAATAAGCCGCGCTAATCAGGGCACTCATCACTGCCTCCTTGTGGCCCATTCTGCTCACCAGGCGGCGGTAAATCCTGACCGATCTTGCGCAGTGTGGGGTTACGGATTCACTTTACGAATCTGCTTCACATCGACTTCCACGGAGTTCCAGTCTTTATCCACTTCGCCCTGGATTTCCACCAGATCCTGCGGGGAGATGGTCTGGCCGTTCCAGCGTTTGTGGTCAATATCGACATTGATGGTGCCGCTGGAATCTTTAAAGATATACAGATCGTCAGAAACACGCTCGGTGATATTACCGCGCAGCGTCACCCAGGTATCGTCACGCATTGATTTCGCGTTTGCCGCGGTGGTTACCGTTCCGCTAGGGCCGGTAAAGCCGCCGGTTTGCGTCGTCGTGGTGCTGGAAGGGCCGGAAAAACCGCCCTGGTTAGCGGCGAAGGCCGGTGCGGATGCCAGTGCCAGAATAGCGGCGAAAGCAGCAAGTTTCTTCATGATAATGTCTCCTTGTTATTGGCTATGCCACCTATTACACAGACCAATTCTTAACAACTTCTTAAGCGGAAAAAAGATTTTTTTTCGCTGTACAGCGGCGGTAAAGGCGCGGTTTACTTGGCATGTCAGAGGGTCGGCAAGGAGCAAAAGATGCGTATTTTATTGGTGGAAGATGACAAGCTTATCGGCGATGGCATCAAAACCGGGTTGGGGAAAATGGGCTTCACCATTGATTGGTTCACTCGCGGAGAAGAAGGGAAAACCGCGCTCTATACGGCGCCATACGATGCCGTGATCCTCGATCTGACGCTGCCGGGTATTGATGGGCTGGATATTTTGCGCGAATGGCGTGAAAAATCTCGCCGCGAACCGGTACTGATCCTCACCGCTCGCGATGCGCTTAGCCAGCGCGTGGAAGGGTTGCGCCTCGGCGCCGACGATTATCTCTGTAAGCCCTTTGCCCTGATTGAAGTCGCCGCCAGGCTGGAAGCGCTGATTCGTCGCGCCCATGGGCAGCCCAGCAGCGTATTACGTCACGGCGACGTCGAGTTGGATCCCGGCAGTTTGACCGCCACCTTAAAGGGCGAAGCGCTGGTGCTCAAACCCAAAGAGTTCGCGCTGCTGGAACTGCTGCTGCGTAACGCCGGGCGTGTGCTGCCGCGCAAGTTGATTGAGGAGAAGCTCTACAGCTGGGATGAAGAGGTCACCAGCAACGCCGTTGAGGTTCATGTTCACCATCTGCGCCGCAAACTCGGCAGCCACTTTATCCGCACCGTTCACGGTATCGGCTACACCCTGGGTGACCAATGAATCTGATCCGCCACCTTAGCCTGCGCGTCCGTCTGACGCTGCTGTTTATGCTGCTTGCCGCCATCACCTGGTGTTTCGCCAGCGCCATCGCCTGGAAGCAAACCACCAAAAAGCTGGATGAGCTTTTCGACACCCAGCAGATGTTATTTGCCAAACGCATCAGCGCCATGGATTTTACCGACCTGTCGACTTCACGTCAGTGGATCCGCACGCCGAAAAAGGTGAAACACGGTCACCTGGATGACGATGTACTGGCCTTCGCCATCTACACCACTGACGGCAAAATGGTGCTGCACGACGGCGAAAATGGCCCGGACATTCCCTATCACTATCGGCGGGATGGTTTCGATGACGGGCAACTCAACAATGACGATGACCCCTGGCGCTTTCTTTGGCTGACCACCGCCGATAAAAAGTATCGCATCGTTGTCGGCCAGGAGTGGGATTACCGCCGCGAGATGGCGCTGGATATCATTACCAGCCAGTTGACGCCGTGGCTAATCGCGCTGCCGGTAATGTTTTTGCTGCTGATCGTGCTGCTGAGCCGCGAGCTGGCGCCGTTGAAAAAGCTGACCCGCACGCTGCGCCAGCGCGACCCGGATGCCAGTGAGCCGTTGAATACCGATAGCGTACCGACAGAAGTGCGCCCGCTGCTGGATGCCCTCAACCAGTTGTTCCGTCGAACCCACGATATGGTGACCCGCGAGCGGCGCTTTACCTCTGACGCCGCCCACGAGCTGCGCAGCCCCTTAACGGCGCTGCGGGTGCAGGCCGAAGTGGCGCAGATGTCGCAAGACGACCCCGAAAGCCAGCGCAAAGCGCTGTTACAGCTGCACGAGGGTATTGACCGCGCCACCCGTCTGGTGGAACAGCTGCTTACCCTCTCGCGCCTGGATTCGCTTGAACAGCTGGCGGACGTGCAGAGCGTCGCGTTGGACGAGCTGCTGCAATCTTCAGTCATGGACATCTACCACACGGCGCAAAAAGCAGGAATCGAAGTGCGGCTGCATCTCAATGCCCAGTCGGTCACCCGGACGGCGCAACCGCTGCTGCTGGGGCTGCTGGTGCGTAACCTGCTGGATAATGCCGTGCGCTACAGCCCGGCAGGCAGCGTGGTCGACGTGACGCTGACTCATGACGGGTTTAGCGTGCGCGACAACGGGCCGGGGATCAGCCCGGAGGCGCTGGCGCGCATCGGTGAACGTTTCTATCGCCCACCGGGCCAGGATGCCACCGGCAGCGGCCTGGGGCTGTCTATCGTGCAGCGCATCGCGGCGTTACATCATATGTCGGTTACTTTCAGCAATGTGTCCGATGGCGGTTTCCAGGTCGATATTCGCGGGTGAAGCAATTATTGCTATTTCAGCAAAAGACTTTGCACATTTTGCACATTTAACCGCAGCAAGTTGCCGGGTATCATGACTGACAAAGGCATTTTATTGAGGACATATAATGAGCAACATCCTGATTGTTAACGGCGCGAAAAAATTCGGCCACTCTAACGGCCAACTGAATGACACCCTGACCGAAGTCGCGGAAACCTTCCTGCGCGACCTCGGGCATGATGTTAAAGTGGTTCGCGCCGACGGCGACTACGATGTCAAAGCCGAAGTGCAGAACTTCCTGTGGGCGGACTCCGTCATCTGGCAGATGCCGGGCTGGTGGATGGGCGCACCGTGGACCGTGAAAAAATACATCGATGACGTCTTCACCGAAGGTCACGGCTCCCTGTACGCCAGCGATGGCCGCACCCGCTCCGACGCGAGCAAAAAATACGGCTCTGGCGGCCTGATTCAGGGCAAAACCTACATGCTGTCCCTGACCTGGAACGCACCGATGGAAGCCTTTACCGATAAAGACCAGTTCTTCCACGGCGTGGGCGTTGACGGCGTGTATCTGCCGTTCCACAAAGCCAACCAGTTCCTGGGAATGGAAGCGCTGCCAACCTTTATCGCCAACGACGTGATTAAAATGCCGGACATTCCGCGCTACGTTGCAGAATATCGCGAGCATCTTGGGAAAATTTTTGGTTAACTGTTAGTCAGGAATTAGAAGGAGTTAATCATGTTGACAGTTATTGCTGAAATCCGTACCCGTCCCGGCCAACACCACCGTCAGGCGGTACTGGATCAGTTCGCGAAAATTATCCCGACCGTCCTGAAAGAAGACGGCTGCCACGGCTATGCGCCAATGGTAGACCACGCGGCAGGCGTCAGCTTCCAGACGACCGCGCCGGACTCGATCGTGATGGTCGAAATGTGGGAAAGCGTGGCGCACCTTGAAGCGCACCTGCAAACCCCGCACATGAAAGCCTGGGGTGAAGCGGTGAAAGGCGACGTGCTGGATACCAGCATTCGTATTCTGCAGGCGGGCGTTTAAGCCTGTATTTCCCTGGAGTCGGCGTACTTACGCCGACTCCAGGGGATATATTACCAGTACAACTTCCAGCTCTGCGTCATACGCACCAGCGCTTCCACATAGAAGTAATCCCCCCAGCTACAGCACTCATCCACGCCTTTATCGCTGGCGAAGTGATACACCGAATGCTTCAGCACGCCGGTACCCGGCTCATCCAGCCCCATCAGATAGTTTTTTGACAGCGACGACATGATGCCCATTGCCCACTGCTGATAGCGCTCACGATCCGGATCGGTGGTCGGCAGATGCTTCACCAGCTCCAGCAGGCCACATACCGCAATCGCCGCCGACGATGAATCACGCAGCGCATCGGTGCCGACAAGCGCCAGATCCCAGTGACAGATCGCATCTTCCGGTAAACGGTTAAGGAAGTAGTTCGCCAGCTTTTTCGACAAGCTAATCAGTTCCTTATCGCCAGTGTAGAGGAAACTCAGCATAAAGCCGTAGATACCCCACGCCTGACCGCGCGACCAGCAGGAGTCGTCGGCGTAACCCTGCTGCGTTTTGCCAAAGCGCGGTTCGCCGGTCTGCACGTCCATGTAGTAAGTGTGGTAGGTCGAAGCATCTTCACGCACCAGGTACTTCGCCGACTGACGTACATGCGCGCGGGCCGCATCGGCAAAGCGCGGGTCTCCGGTCTGCTCCGTCGCCCAGTACAGCAGCGGCAGGTTCATGGTGCAGTCGATGATCATGCGCCCGGCCTGCTCCGGATCGGTCAACACGCCCCAGGCCTGAATGATTTCCGCTTTGCGGTGGAAACGTTCAAGCAGCGCTTCCGCCGCCAGCAGAGAAAAACCGCGCGCGTCGCGATTGCCGGTCAGACGCCATGCCGATACGCAGGAGAGCGTGTACAGAAAGCCCAGATCGTGGGTATTGGTGTCATGACGCCCGGCAATGCGCAGGCCGAATGAACGCACGTGTTTTTCCGCCAGCGCCCGATACTTCTCATCACCGGTCATTTCCCACGCCAGCCAGAGCTGGCCAGTCCAGAAGCTGGTGGTCCATTCAACGTTTTCGGTTAACGGGTAATAACCTTTAACGCAGGCCTCGCCAGGGAATTTATCACCGAAATCCGTTAAATGACGGCTAATCAGCTTAAGGACATGGCTACGCGCCGAGCACAGCTCATCGTTAAACGTTTGCAGATTAACGGGAGCACCCGGGAATTCGCGTAATTTTTCCTCAACGATTTGGTTTAACATATTCGGTTCCTTCAATCAGTAAGGCTTATTTAGAAATACCATTTTCAGCCACATCAAGGGCTGGCTGGCGATGATTCTGACGTTTACAGGCGGATAAGGTGAATGCGGAGATAAGCGTAAATAACAGCGCAATGCCACCCATGATCATATAGGTCTTTTCAAAACCAATACGGTCGTACAATAATCCTGCCGGGGAAGAGACCACGACGTTACCGATATACAGCATCGCCTGATAGCCTAATAAATACATGGTGGCATTAACGCGTTTATCGAAATGCTCAGCAATATATTTAAAGACCGATACCAGCAGCAGACAAATTTCCAGACCGTACAGCGGCTTAATAACGGAAATCAGCAGATGAGAATCACACAGGCCTGAAATCACCAGTCGTGCGCCAACTAATGCGCCAACAATCAACAGACCGCGTTTCGCACCGATATAGTTAACGAACATCGGCATAAAGATATACATGACGAATTCGGTGCCGGACTGTACCGTCCCGAGCAGGCCAAAAATTGTATTTCCTTCATGGACATCGCTAAAGAAGGTCACGAAATAGCGCGAGAATTGCTGCTCAGCAACAAACATCATCCACGCCACGCCGGCGACATACAGGCAGAATGCCCAGAATTTGCTGCTTTTCAGCAGGTCATAAACGTCTTTCAGGACAATCTTATCCTTCGAAATTACCGCGCTGGCGTTACTGCTTTCGGTATCCACTTTCAGGCTAATCAGCACCGCCAGCATGACCAGCGACGCCACGCTGCCAAGAATAAAGTTGTAGGCCGGAGAGATATTAAACAGCAACCCGGAGAACGAGGATGCCACCGCCCAACCGAGCGAGCCCCACATGCGAATTTGACCGAACTCCATGCTGTTCAGACGGCTGTAACGATCGGCATAGGATTCACAAGCCGCCACACCGGCATACCATGCGAAGCTCAGATAAATCGCCCCAACAATAATCCCGAGGGTGGTGTAAGACAGCAGCAGTGGCTGATAAACATAAATAAAGAACGGCGCCATCAGGGCGGACATCACCACCACAAAATAGAGCAGATATTTACTCATACCGATCTTATCGAGAATATAGCCGTAGATCGGTTTAAGAATTACCGAGAATATTCCGTTAACGGCAAAAACGGTGCCAATGACTGCGCCGCTGAGCTCCGCTTTTTGCCCAAGCCAAATGGCAAAGAGGCCAATGCTGGCAGACCAGGTAAAGAAATATAAAAAGATAAACGAACTTATTTTGTAATATTCAAGCCTGTTTGGAGACGCTATTTTTTCCATACGGTCCTCGACAAAACTTTGTAGGGTGCCAGCTCTGAATCATGACAATTCAAAGCTGGCGAGGGGATATTCCGGTTTATTGTGTTTTCCGGAGGGTTATAAACTTAAATTTGTTATTTTTCCGCTCACGTTATCCCTGACGCTTAGCGCATTGTTTTCAATATGCAGCATCGGCAGTGCCGGCAACGGCGCATGGGTGTCACCGCAAGCGACGACGGCACAGCACAGCCAGTGTTCGCCGGGGGCGATATCGCCAGAGAGCATTGGGATAGCCGCGCATTCCGGGAACATCACGCTGCTGTTTGGCGGCGTAATCACGCAGTCAGCCTGGCGTACCGCGTGCGGGGAGAGATCGACCACTACGCTGGTACCATTAGCGGCACGAACGCGGCTTTGGCCCCCAGTGATTTCCGCATCGGCCTTCATCACCGCGAAACCGCCCTCTACCGTCTGCAGACGGCGCGCGGTATTAACACGGTGAACACGCACATGCCATTCGCCGCAAGGAATCAGCCAGGTATCGACCTGCACGTCGTGCCACGGCAGCCAGCGGGAGTAGATGGCGCCGTCCAGCATCTCCACGCAGGCGCACTCTCGACGCCCACGCCAGTAGTTGTCGTTATCCGACAGCAGCAGCATGGAGTCGCAGGCCGCGTGCTTGATACCGTAGCGCCCGCGCTCAATGGTGAAACCAAAACGGGTGGAGTAGGCAAATTTGGTGTATTTCGCTTCGGTATTAACGTAGTTGTTCAGCTCCAGTTGCCCGGAGGTCAGCATCACCACGTGCTGCGAACCTTCATCGTGTTGCAAAATTTGCTGTGCGGGGACAATGGCGTGAACCGGGTCTAACGTCGGCAGCGGCAGCTCTTGAGCCTGCCAGAACGCGTGATTGGCGGGCAGCGCCAGAATCAGGAACACTTTCAGCGCCCAGTACGGCGAGCCCGGTGAGTTGTAGTCTTCACACATCGCCAGATTCGGGTACGCGAAGCCAAGGGTTAAAATACCGTCTCGATCGAAAATCGGCTGCGCCAACCACCAGCGCAGGTGACGCAGGATAATGCCTTTCACGACGCCCGGCGAGAACACATCAAGTTCAGCAAACGCCACGCCGCTCCAGAAAGCCACCATGGCAAAACGGTAGGTCAGGCTGCGACCAAACGGCACCGATGCGCCGTCGGCGGCGGACATGTAGATAAAATCCTTCGCAAACAGGCTGGCGCGCTCACGCAAGGTAGCCGCGCGGGTAGGGTCATCGCTGGCGTTAAGAGTGGCGTAAATCAGGCCATAGAAATGGAACGCCATCGAAATATAGTAGTCCTTCGGGCGGCCGGGACCATCAGAGTACCAGCCGTCGCCAAGATAGTAGGCTTCCATCATGTTGAAGCGACGGTCAATCGCCGCCTGATCGTAAGGCAGCCCGGCGCGCTTAAAGCCCAACTGAACAATCACCGCGAAGTAGTTCCAGTTGCTGTCCGGCATCTGGGCATCGGTGATTTGATTCAACCAGCAATGCAGATTCGCCAGTTCTGCGTCGCTGAAACGCGCGGTCAGCTTGTCCTGCAACAGCGCCAGCCCCAGGCCGTAGGCGGCCATTTCGACCAGTCGCTGATCGTAGGGCCCGGTTTCCCCCCAGTAAGACGGGCTTTGCGGGTCGGTGCCTAACTTAATGGCAGTGATGTACTTGTCGCTGAACGGCACTTCCGCCCCACCCGCCAGCAGCGGGAACAGGCCCCAAAGCGCTCTCGATAAGCCCTCCATCTCCGCGATATCCGTGCTGTAGTGCGCACAGGTGTTACCCAGCGAGAACTGCGCGACGTCAGCGGGAAATTGTTTATCGAGAGCGCTCAGCATCGTCATCAACGTTGCTGTAACGTCTTCACGTGATGACAATATTTTTGATATTTCAGCCACTGTCCTGACTCCTGATTTAACCATCCTCGAAAGTGGCTAAAGCATAGAGAATCCAGGCAGCGAAGAAATGTTAACCCGGTCACAACTGATAGTATTGTGTGAACCGGTGCTTGATAAAATTTAAAACAGTGGTTTAGTAGTAAGATTAAACCGGTAAAAGTTTAAATATATTGCACATGACTTCGTCCTGGAATGCCGAACATCTGGAGCTGATCACGCTGAATGACGCCGTCGCGTCATTCAGCCGTCTTTTTGCCAACACCGTGCGCTACCATCACTGGCACCAGTGTCTGGAAATTCTCTACGTTGAAGAGGGTTTTGGCGTGGTGATCGTCGACAATCGCCAGTACACCATGCGTCCCGGGCGACTGTTTTTCTTCCCGCCATTTACGTTGCATAAAATCATGGTGGATGAGAAAGCGCAGGACAGCTATCGCCGTACCATTATTCACGTCGATCAGCACGCGATTGCCAAACTTCTCCGTCATTTTCCCGATAATCACCGCCGTTTGCAGATGCTTTCCACACGGGGCCGCCCGGCATTTGTCGCCGATTTAGCCGAGATGCATCCCCATATCGATCATCTGTTCGGGCTTTACGCGCGCGCCGCCAGCCTCTCCGCGCTGAGCAGTGAACAGATAGCCTGTATGTTAATGACATTATTCAATATGCTGCCGCCGGTGCAGGAAAAAATGACCGACACCTCAAGCGGTATTGCCAGCCCGGTCATGTTCTGGATTGAAGAGAACTATCAGAAGAAATTCAGCCTTGATGCCCTGGCAGCGGAACTGGGCAAATCGCGCAGCTATCTGTCACGTCGCTTTCACGCCGAGACCGGGGAGCATATTCACGACTACCTCAATACGTTACGCCTGCGCCGCGCCTGCGAGCTGCTGCTGCACAGCGCGCTGCCGGTGAGCGAGATTGCCGGGCAGGTGGGGTTTGCCGAAGTGACCTACTTTATTAGCTCATTTAAAAAGGGGATCGGTGAGACCCCCTTGCAGTACCGAAAAAATCACGTATCGCGCCAGCGGGTTAGTGGAAGCGCCCCGGGAGCCACAGTGACAGAATCGGGATATAGGTAATGGCAATCAGCACCAGGAACAGCACGCAGTAGAACGGAATCATCGCTTTTACGACGGTTTCAATCTTCTGCCCGCTGACGGCGCTGGCCACGAACAGTACCGAACCTACCGGCGGCGTGATCAGCCCAATGCCTAAGTTCATCATCATAATAATGCCGAAGTGCACCGGATCGATCCCCAGCTCTACCACCACCGGCAGCAGGATCGGCGTCAGAATCAGAATCAGCGGCGCCATGTCCATCAGACAGCCCAACAGCAGCAGCATGATGTTGATGATTAACAGGATGACGTACTTGTTATCTGACAGCGACAACAATGCGGCGGAGATCTCCTGCGGCAGCCCTACCAGCGTCATAACCGAGCCAAAAGCGGCGGCAAAAGCGATCAGCACCATCACCATGGTGACGGTTTTGATCGTGCGGTGGATAAGCTTCGGGAAATCCTTCAGCTTATATTCGCGGTAGACAAAGAAGGTGACAAACATCGCCCAGATACAGGCAATTGCCCCCGATTCCGTTGGCGTAAAGAAGCCCGAGAGGATGCCGCCGGAGATGATCACAATGGTCACGAGTCCCCAGATGGCGTCGGAGGCAATCTTGATCTTGCGCTTCAGCTCAACGCGCGCTTCTTTCGGATAGTTGTTTTTACGTGCCGCAATTAAACACATAACGATAAGCGTCACGCACAGCACCAAGGTCGGAATGATCCCGGCGAGGAACATCGCCGGAATGGTCACCGCCGCGGTGTTCGCCACGATAGCAAACAGCACCGAGTTATGGCTCGGCGGCACCAGGATCGCCTGCACCGAGGCGCTGGCGGTCAGCACCGCGCCGAAGGAACGCGGGTAGCCTTTACGCTCCATTTCCGGGATCAGCACCGATCCGATCGAGGCGGTATCCGCCACCGACGATCCCGAAATCGCGCCAAACAGCGTGGAGGCCAGAATGTTAACCAGCGACAGCCCTCCGCGGATCCAGCCGACGAACAGCCCGGCAAAATCCACCAGCCGTCGCGCCATCCCCCCTTCTGCCATGATCGCCCCCGCGAACACAAAGAAGGGAATGGTCAACAGGTTGACGTTATCGGTACTGTGGAAAATGGTGATAACCAGCCCATCGAGCGAGAAGTCCGCGAAGGCGGTCACCACCACGGCGGTCAACCCCACGGCGTAGGCCACCGGCATCCCCACGGCCATCAACACCACGAAGGTCACGACAAATATAATCAGCGTTAAGTCCATTGCTTGTGCCCCTTAGTGACCGACTTTCGGCGAGCCAAACTGCACCAGTTCGCGATGCGTTTGCGGGCCGCACAGCAGTTTTTCAACCACGAACAGCAGCGTGAAGAACGAACCCAGCGGAATTGGCAAATGGGTGATCCCCGAGGTCAGGAACGGCAGCGATGGCACCACGTCCTCCCAGGCATCCATACAACCGATAATCCCCCAGTGAATGATAAACAGGCAGGTGGCCAGCATCGCCAGATCGACGAACACCGCCAGCGCTTTTTTCATCGCCGGGTTAATGTGATCCACCAGCATGGTAATCGCGATGTGGCTGCCGGCCCGATAGGCCGCGGCCGCCCCCACGAAGGAGAAGGTGATCATGCAAATCTGCGATAACGGTTCCGGCCAACTGGTTGAGGCATGCGGGAGAAAATCGAGCCATGCCGGAAAATCAGGACGAAAACGGGCGTAAATCCCCACCAGATAAATAAACGTCATAAATAACAGGCTGATCCCTGACAGCCAGATACAGATCCGATACACGCCATCCATGACCAGGACATAGATATTTTTCATTGTTATCTCCAGATCAAAACGGGCAGGACAGCACGCGCCGTCCTGCCGCCACGGGGATTATTTGGTGTCCTGAATTTCTTGCATTAAGTCGCTGAACTGCTTGCCATATTTTTCGCGAACCGGCGCAGTGGCATCGACAAAGGGTTTTTTATCCACCGGCAGGAATTTCACGCCCTGGCTTTGCAGACGCTGTTTGGATTTCTCGACGTATTCAGCCCATAGCACGCGTTCTTCTGCCTGCGCTTCTTTTGCCAGCTTCATGATCAGCGCCTGATCTTCCGCCGACAGTTTGCTCCATTTACGCTTCGAGAAGGCGAGCACTTCCGGGATCATAAAGTGTTCGGTGAGGTCAAAATATTTGGTGCCGGCCACCACATAGTTTTCGGTATCAAAGGTCGGCTCGTTGTTTTCTGCTGCGTCAATCACCCCGGTTTGCAGGCTAGCGAAGACATCGCCAACCGGCAGAACGATCGGGTTAGCGCCCAGCGCTTTAAAAGTATCGAGACCAATCGGGTTGTTTTGCAGACGGATCTTCACGCCTTTCAGATCGTCGAGGGTGGTGATCGGTTTTTTGGTGATCAAGCTGCGCGAGCCCGCGTCCATCCAGCCAAGGAAAACCAGCCCAAGATTGCTGTCGGAGATCTCTTTCGCCAGTTTGCTGCCCACGTCGCCATCCAGCACTTTGTGCTGATGATCGGTATCGCGGAACACAAACGGCATGTTGAAGACGCTCACCTGCGGCAGGATGCCGCCAACCGGCGCCATAGAAACGCGCAGAATATCAATCGCCCCGGCGCGGGTCTTTTCCAGCGTGGTGCTTTCATCTCCCATCTGCCCGCTTGGGAACATCCTGATGGAGAGACGCCCGTCGGTTTGTTGACTGAGCTTCTCCCCCATATGAATCACCGCAGCAGTCGTCGGATAATCAGCGGGATGCACATCTGAAGCGATGAACACCGTTTTCGCCATCGCTGCCGCAGACCCCATCAGTAACGAGAAAGATAAAACGCTTAAAACCAGTTTTCTTCTTAACATAGACGATTCTCTTGTAAGGAAAGATAAAATTCACTATGCGAATCACTTGGCTGCATAGATTGACGTCCATGTTCAAAAGTATGTTTTATGTCCAGCGGAAGAATATGGTAGAAGTCATACAACTAAAGTGTGACCTGTCATACCAAATTTTAAAATGGCATTTCATAAAGCGCAGAAATTAGAAATGAATCGATTCATTAGCATCGGAGGTTGGCGATTGAGCCGGCCCGCGGGCAATAAAAAAGGAGACGCATGCGTCTCCTTTTTAGGCTCAATATGAGATTGGAAATCAGGCTTCGATATCGGCCATATCGCCTTTTTCCTGCAGCCAGTTGCGGCGATCTTCCGAGCGCTTCTTGGCCAGCAGCATGTCCATGGTGGCATCGGTCTGCTGTTCATCTTCATCGTTGATGACAAGCTGCACCAGGCGGCGAGTGTTCGGATCAAGCGTGGTTTCGCGCAGCTGCATCGGGTTCATTTCACCCAGACCTTTAAAACGCTGCACGTTCGGTTTGCCTTTCTTACGCTTGAGCTGTTCCAGCACGCCTGCTTTTTCTTCTTCGGTCAGAGCGTAGTAAACCTCTTTGCCCAGATCGATACGATACAGAGGCGGCAGCGCCACGTAGACGTGACCTTCTTTCACCAGCGCGCGGAAGTGCTTCACAAACAGCGCGCACAGCAGCGTGGCGATGTGCAGACCATCGGAGTCGGCATCCGCAAGGATACAGATTTTGCCGTAGCGCAACTGGCTAAGATCCGAACTGTCCGGATCGATGCCGATCGCCACGGAAATATCGTGCACTTCCTGTGAGGCCAGCACTTCGTCAGACGAGACTTCCCAGGTGTTAAGGATCTTACCTTTGAGCGGCATGATCGCCTGATATTCACGATCGCGCGCCTGTTTGGCGGAGCCGCCCGCCGAGTCGCCTTCCACAAGGAACAGCTCGGTGCGAGCGAGATCTTGCGCGGTGCAGTCGGCCAGTTTGCCCGGCAGCGCCGGTCCGCTGGTGAGTTTTTTACGCACCACTTTTTTCGCCGCGCGCAGACGACGCTGAGCGCTGGAAATCGCCATTTCGGCCAGCAGCTCGGCCGCCTGCACGTTCTGGTTCAGCCACAGGCTAAAGGCGTCTTTCACCACGCCGGAGACAAAGGCCGCGCACTGACGGGAAGAGAGACGCTCTTTAGTCTGCCCGGCAAACTGCGGATCCTGCATCTTCACCGACAGCACGTAGGCGCAGCGATCCCAGATATCTTCCGCCGACAGCTTCACGCCGCGCGGCAGGATGTTGCGGTATTCGCAGAACTCGCGCATCGCGTCGAGCAGGCCCTGACGCAGACCGTTAACGTGCGTACCACCCTGCATGGTCGGGATCAGGTTGACGTAGCTTTCGGTCAGCAGTTCGCCGCCTTCCGGCAGCCACAATAGCGCCCAGTCCACCGCTTCGGTGTCGCCGGAGAAGTTGCCGACAAACGGCTTTTCCGGCAGCAGCGGCAGGCCGTTCACCGCTTCACTGAGATAGTCGTTCAGACCGTCAGCGTAGCACCAGGTCTGTTCGGTATCGTTGACTTTGTCTTTAAAGACGATTTCAACGCCCGGGCAAAGCACCGCTTTCGCTTTCAGCAGGTGGCTTAAGCGGGATACGGAAAAACGCGGGCTGTCGAAGAAGCTTTCGTCCGGCCAGAAGTGCACGCTGGTGCCGGTATTGCGCTTCCCGCAGGTACCGGAAACGTGTAAATCTTCGACTTTTTCGCCGTTCTCAAACGCGATGCTGTAGATTTGGCCGTCGCGACGAACGTTAACTTCAACGCGTTTGGATAAGGCGTTCACCACCGAAATCCCCACGCCGTGCAGGCCGCCGGAGAACTGGTAGTTTTTGTTGGAGAACTTACCGCCCGCGTGCAGACGGCACAGGATCAGCTCAACCGCCGGTACGCCCTCTTCCGGATGGATATCGACGGGCATGCCGCGGCCGTCATCGATAACTTCCAGCGACTGATCGGCATGGAGGATGACTTCGACACGCTTCGCGTGCCCGGCCAGCGCTTCATCCACGCTGTTATCAATCACTTCCTGACCAAGGTGGTTAGGGCGAGTGGTATCTGTGTACATTCCCGGACGGCGGCGAACCGGCTCAAGCCCGGTGAGTACCTCAATGGCATCAGCGTTATAAGAAGATTGCGTCATGATCTATTCGTAGGTAGTTGGCGCTGCTTAATGCAACCCCAGGAAATCGATAATCTGTGTGAAGTGATCTTCAAAGCCGGTAAATGCGTGATTACCGCCCTCCTCTACCGTTTGTCGGCAGGAGGCGAAATAGTCCACGGCCTGGCGGTAATCAAGCACTTCATCGCCGGTCTGTTGAAGCAACCAGATGAGATCCGGTGCCTCAAGCGGGTCAATTTGCATCACTTTGAGATCGTAAATATGGCGTGACTCTAGCACATATTGCTGCCCGGTGTAGGGATTCTCGTTCGGTCCGAGGAAATTCACCAGCAGCTCAAACGGCCGTATCGCCGGGTTTACCACCACCGCAGGCAACATGAAACACTGCGACAGCCAGGTGGCGTAATAGCCGCCCAACGACGATCCGACGATCCCGAGCGGCTCACCGCCGTGCTTGAGCACTAACGCTTCGAGCATTTCCGCCGCTTCCGCCGGATAGACGGGCAACTGCGGGATCAGCATTTTCACATCAGGATAGTGCTCCGCCAGCCACTGCTTAAGCGCCGTGGCCTTGGCCGAACACGGAGAGCTGTTAAAGCCATGCAGATAAAGAAGCGTCGACATTAATAGCCTTCAGATGCGGTATCAGGATGGAATTTTGACCCGGCAAGGCGGCAGACTTCGGTGGTTAACGAACCATCGGCATGCAGCTCCAGCCAACGCCAGCCAGGCGAAACGGTATCCAGCGTAAAGTTGGCGCAGTGCGGCTTAAACTGCACGCAGGTTGACGGCGTCGCCATAATACGGCGCCCGTTCCACTCGACGTCCAATTCCTGGTGAATATGGCCGCACAGTAGATGCTTCACGCGCGGATAGTGCATCAGCACGTTATCCAGGGCACCGGCGTTGCGCAGACTGTGCTGATCGAGCCAGCTACAACCCGCTGGCAGAGGATGATGGTGCAGCAGCAGCAAGGTATGTCGTTCCGGCATTTCCGCCAGCCGTTTCTCTAACCACTCAAGCTGAAAGTCGCTCAGTTCGCCGTGCGGCACGCCGAAAACCTGACTGTCGAGCAGCAGGATCTGCCAGTGTTCGCCAACCAGCACGCGCTTGGCCGGAGAGATGCCTGCGTCCTGTAATGTGCTGTACATGGACGGCTGAAAATCGTGATTTCCCGGAAGCCAAACGCAAGGCGCAGTAAAGCTCGCGATGCCTTCAGCAAAGTGCTGATAGGCCGCGGATGAGTGATCCTGCGCTAAATCGCCTGTCGCTACCACCAGGTCAACTTCACGCGCCGAGGCATGTATCGCCTGCAAAACGGCGTGGTAGCTTTCCCAGGTATTCACCCCTAACAGCGTTTCATCTTTTTCAGCAAACAGGTGAGTATCAGTAATTTGCAGTACCCTGACACTGGCCCCACCAGCCAGAGGAAGGTTTAAAAGGCTTTCCAAATGGTGTCCTTAGGTTTCACGATGCAAACATACACATCATCCTTTCAGGCAGCGTCGTCGCTGGCAGCGCCCCAGAGGCAGCCCGAACGGTTCTATGTACAAACCGGAATCGCCATCGCTCCATGTGCTAAACAGAATCGAAGCCAGTCGGCCAGAAACTGATTAATTTGATGCTTTTCGTCGCGTTGATGCAACTTTTTATTTGGATAATCATACCGCGCTTTGAAGCGAAAGATCTGCTGACTTGAACACACTTCAGCCACCATCGCGTCATGATACAACCGCACGGTCATCGACGGCAGGCTCCAGTAGCTCACCGCCGGGTGCGTTTGTTCAATCGTCACAAGCGTAGTGTAACGAGTTGATTCGACTATCGTTAAGCGATATTGCGCATTAGCCACCTGATAGCTCACCGTTTCGCCGGCTTCATCAATGCGCGGCAGTAAGCGGCGTAATTGCGCGAAGTTGGTTTCGCACAAACGCATCATTTCAGGGAAGTCAGGTGTATAGCGCTTCATTTTGCCCACTCTTTTCGTAAGTCCTGATAATGCAGCTGCAGCCATTGCAAAGCGATGACAGACGCTGCGTTGTCAATTTTTCCCTCTTCCACACATTGATAAGCATACTCCCGGCTTACCACATGAACGCGAATGTCTTCGTGTTCTTCCGCCAGGCCATGGATGCCCTTGGCCGTTGTCGCATCCACTTCCCCCACCAGAATGCTCAGACGCTCGCTGGTGCCGCCGGGGCTGGCCAGATAGCTGAGGCACGGTTTCATACGACCAACGGTTAACCCCGCTTCCTCCAGCGATTCGCGCCGGGCGACGTCTTCAACGGTTTCGCCCTCTTCAATCATGCCCGCGACCATCTCCAGCAGATAAGGGGTTTCACTGGTGTCATAAGCGGCAATACGCACCTGCTCAATCAGCACCACTTCGTCACGCACTGGGTCAAAGGGTAGCAAGACTGCGGCGTGACCGCGCTCAAAAATTTCGCGACGAACTTCTCCGCTCATCTCCCCATTGAACAAACGGTGGCGAAAACGGTACACATCAAGCGAAAAAAAACCGCGATAAACAGTTTCTCGTGCAATAATTTCTACATCGTTTTTCGCGAGGGTGACCACCGGGTTACGTGATTTAGTCATGGACTGGCCTATGCAGTAATTGTGTTGAAATTGTGGATTTAAACTCTGTTTGTCTTAGGATCCACTCACTCTATGGTAGATTGGTGCAAATTAACGCCAGATGGCACGTTACGCCAACTTTTTAACACGGCGGACTCTGGTACAATCGGCAAATATTTTTTCTGTGAATTAGATCAGCGCTAAGCTTCACAACAAGGAATGCAAATGCAAATGAAGAAATTGCTCCCTATCTTAATTGGCCTGAGCCTGACGGGCTTCAGTACAATGAGCCAGGCAGAGAACCTGTTACAGGTCTATCAGCAGGCACGTACCAGTAACCCGGATCTCCGTAAATCTGCAGCAGATCGTGATGCGGCATTCGAAAAGATCAACGAAGCGCGTAGCCCACTGTTACCGCAGTTAGGTCTGGGTGCCGATTATACCTACACCAACGGCTTCCGCGACAGCAACGGCGTGAACTCCAACGTCACCAGCGGCTCGCTGCAGTTGACGCAGACGCTGTTTGATATGTCCAAATGGCGTGCGCTGAGCCTGCAAGAAAAAGCGGCGGGCATCCAGGATGTGACCTATCAGACCGATCAACAGACGCTGATCCTGAATACCGCAACCGCGTACTTCAACGTGCTGAGCGCCATTGACTCGCTCTCCTACACCGAAGCGCAGAAACAGGCGATTTACCGTCAGTTAGACCAAACCACCCAGCGCTTCAACGTGGGCCTGGTCGCCATCACCGACGTGCAGAACGCCCGTTCACAGTACGATACCGTGCTGGCGAACGAAGTCACCGCGCGTAACAACCTCGACAACGCGGTAGAAGCGCTGCGTCAGGTCACCGGTAACTACTATCCGGAGCTGGCGTCACTGAACGTCGACAGCTTCAAAACCGATAAGCCGCAGGCCGTGAACTCTCTGCTGAAAGAAGCGGAAAACCGCAACCTCTCCCTGTTGCAGGCTCGTCTGAGCCAGGACCTGGCGCGTGAGCAAATTCGCCAGGCGCAGGACGGCCATCTGCCGACGCTGGATTTAACCGCCTCTACCGGGGTGTCTAACACCTCTTACAGCGGTTCCAAAACCAATAACGGTCAATACAACGATAACGACGCCGGTCAGAACAAAGTGGGTCTGAGCTTCTCCCTGCCGCTGTATCAGGGCGGGATGGTCAACTCGCAGGTGAAACAGGCGCAGTACAACTTCGTCGGCGCCAGCGAGCAGCTTGAAAGCGCGCACCGCTCCGTGGTGCAAACCGTGCGTTCTTCCTTCAATAACGTCAACGCCTCTATCAGCAGCATCAACGCCTACAAACAGGCGGTGGTTTCTGCGCAGAGCTCTTTAGACGCCATGGAAGCGGGCTACTCCGTCGGTACCCGTACCATCGTTGACGTGCTGGATGCGACCACCACGCTGTACAACGCGAAGCAACAGCTCTCCAGCGCGCGTTACAACTATCTGATCAACCAGTTGAATATCAAAAATGCACTGGGCACGCTGAACGAGCAGGATCTGCTGGCGCTGAACAACACCCTGGGCAAGCCGGTTTCGACCGCCAATGCCACCATTGCGCCTGAGAATGCGCAGCAGGATGCCACCGCCGACGGCTACACCTCTCCGGCCACCAGCAAAGCGCGTCTCCGCTAAGGCAGACGTTTGCAGGCAACAAGGTCCGCCCCGTGCGGACCTTTTTTTTGCGCCAACGTAAGGCAACGTAAAGATCCCCCGCTTTCGCCGCTTCTTCGCTTCATTTTCGACCACTCATCCACTATCCTGAGCGCTATTGCAATACCATTCCACTGGGTCCAGGAAGAATAAAATGAAACGGACAAACAACATTCAGCACGCCGCTTTCCGTAAAAGCTGGGGCGCGCGCCATCTCACACCGGTTGCACTGGCCGTTACCGCCGTCTTTATGCTCGCAGGCTGTGAGAAAACCGACGAAACCGTCACGCTGTATCAGAATGCAGACGACTGCTCCGCGGCCAACCCGGGCAAAAGCGCGGAGTGTACAACAACGTTCAACAACGCGCTGAAAGAAGCCGAACGCACCGCGCCGAAATACGCCAGCCGTGAAGACTGCGTAGCGGAATTCGGCGAAGGCCAGTGCCAGCAGGCACCTGCCCAGGCGGGCATGGCCCCAACCGGTGAAAACCAGGCGCAGGCGCAAAGCAGCGGCAGCTTCTGGATGCCGCTGATGGCAGGTTACATGATGGGCCGCATGATGAGCGGCGGCATGGGCGGCTATCAGCAGCAGCCGGTCTTCACCTCGAAGAACCCGTCCAGCCCGGCCTACGGTAAATACACCGACGCCAGCGGTAAAAACTACGGCGCAGCCCAACCGGGCCGTTCGATGAACGTGCCGAAAACCGCGATGGCGCCGAAACCGGCAACTACCAGCACCGTTACCCGCGGCGGCTTCGGTGAATCGGTGGCGAAACAGTCCACCATGCAGCGTAGCGCCACCGGCACCACCTCCCGCTCAATGGGTGGCTGATCGCCATGGAAAGAATCAGTATTGTTGAACGCCCGGACTGGCGTGAAAAAGCGACCGAATACGGTTTTAACTTCCACACCATGTACGGTGAGCCGTACTGGAGCGAGGAAGCGTACTACAAGCTCACCCTCGCGCAGGTGGAAAAACTGGAAGACGTCACCGCAGAGATTCACCAGATGTGTCTGAAGGTGGTCGAGCGCGTCATCGCCAGCGATGAGCTGATGACCAAATTCCGTATTCCAAAGCACACCTGGGGCTTTGTCCGCCAGTCCTGGCAGACCAACCAGCCGTCTCTCTATTCGCGCCTGGACCTGGCGTGGGATGGCAAAGGTGAGCCGAAGCTGCTGGAGAATAACGCCGACACGCCAACCTCGCTGTATGAAGCGGCATTTTTCCAATGGATCTGGCTGGAAGATCAGCTGAACGCCGGCAATCTGCCAGCCGGCAGCGACCAGTTCAACAGCCTGCAGGAAAAGCTGATCGATCGCTTCAACGAACTGCGCGAACAGCACGGATTCCAGCTGCTGCACATGACCTGCTGCCGCGATACCGTAGAAGATCGCGGCACCGTTCAGTATCTACAGGACTGCGCGGCGGAAGCGGGTGTCGCAACCGAATTCCTCTACATAGAAGATATCGGTCTGGGTGAGAAAGGCCAGTTTACCGATCTGCAGGATCAGGTGATCGGCAATCTGTTCAAGCTCTATCCGTGGGAGTATATGCTGCGCGAGATGTTCTCCACCAAGCTGGAAGACGCTGGCGTGCGCTGGCTGGAGCCGGCGTGGAAGAGCATCATCTCTAACAAAGCGCTGCTGCCGCTACTGTGGGAGATGTTCCCGGATCACCCGAACCTGCTCCCGGCCTACTTCGCCGAAGACGATCATCCGCAGATGGACAAATTTGTGGTGAAACCGATCTTCTCTCGCGAAGGCGCGAACATTTCGATCGTTGAGAACGGCAAAACCATCGAGCAGGTCGAAGGCCCGTACGGCGAAGAAGGGATGATCGTCCAGCAGTTCCATCCGCTGCCGAAGTTTGGCGACAGCTACATGCTGATCGGCAGCTGGCTGATTAACGATCAGCCAGCCGGAATCGGTATTCGTGAGGACAGAGCGCTGATCACTCAGGATCTTTCACGCTTCTATCCGCACATCTTCGTCGAGTAATCGTCAGCCAATCACTACCGACAGCATACTCAGCGAGCCCATTTCGATACCGTCTACCGGGATCGTGATGGGCTCTTCGCCATCCCATGCGCCCAGCACGTACAGCAGCGGCAGGAAGTGATCCGCCGTCGGGTTAGAGAGCGACCCGCCTTCATGCGACAGGTAGTTCACCAACGGATGCTGCTCCACCGGCCCTTTCCAGTCCAGATTCGCCTTCACATAATCGTTAAAGGAGCTGGCCCACGGGTATGGCGTAGAGTCACCGTGCCATTTCGCGGTGCGCAGGTTGTGCACTACGTTACCGCTCGCCACCAGCATAATGCCTTCGTCGCGCAGGCTGGCCAGCTTACGGCCCATCTCAAAATGCCACGCCGCCGGTTTGGTGCTGTCGATACTCAGTTGCACCATCGGGATATCCGCATTCGGGTACATTTTGATCAGCACGCCCCAGGAACCGTGGTCAAAACCCCAGGCTTCTTTATCCAGCGCCACCGGGACCGGAGACAGCAGCTCAACCAACCGCTGCGCGAGTTCAGGGGAACCTGGCGCCGGGTAATGGGTATCGTACAGCGCCTGCGGGAAGCCGCCAAAGTCATGAATCGTCTTCGGTGTTTCCATCGCTGTCACCCCCGTGCCGCGGGTAAACCAGTGCGCGGAGACCACGACAATCGCTTTCGGACGCGGCAGCGTCTCGCCCAGGTGCTGCCAGGTACGGGTATAGAGGTTATCTTCCAGTACGTTCATGGGGCTACCGTGACCTAAAAACAGTGCTGGCATTCGGCTACGAGACATGGTGTTATCCTTCCAGAGGCATTGATTTGATAACACCACATTAACCTGTTTTCAGTGAGGATAAACTCAGATAAGCGTGATGATGATCTTCAGAAAATTTGAATGTAAGGATGACGTAAAGAGTGCGTTCAGCTCTCGCAAGGGAAAACGATTTTCAATATAATGAATGATAATCATTATCATAAGGAGTAAACCATGTCGGTTCCGCTGATTCTGACATTATTGGCCGGGGCGGCGACGTTCATCGGCGCTTTTCTTGGGGTGATTGGTCAGAAACCTTCTAACCGCGTGCTGGCGTTTTCCCTCGGCTTCGCCGCCGGGATTATGCTGCTCATCTCCCTGATGGAGATGCTGCCGGCTGCGCTTGATGCCCCAGGCATGTCGCCGGTGCTCGGTTACGGCATGTTTGTCGTTGGCCTGCTTGGCTACTTCGCGCTCGACAGGGTGCTGCCGCATGCCCATCCGCAGGATCTGATGCAAAAGAACACGCAGCCGCTGCCGCGCAATATTCGTCGCACCGCCGTGCTGCTCACGTTGGGTATCAGCCTGCATAACTTCCCGGAAGGGATCGCCACTTTCGTCACCGCCAGCAATAATCTTGAGCTGGGCTTTGGCATTGCGCTGGCCGTGGCGCTGCACAATATCCCGGAAGGGCTGGCGGTCGCCGGGCCGGTGTACGCCGCCACGGGTTCAAAGCGTAAAGCGGTGTTCTGGGCGGGCATTTCCGGTATGGCCGAAATTCTCGGCGGCGTGCTGGCCTGGGCGATTCTTGGCAGTATGGTGTCGCCGGTAGTTATGGCGGCAATTATGGCGGCGGTCGCCGGCATCATGGTCGCCCTTTCCGTCGATGAGTTGATGCCGCTGGCGAAAGAGATAGATCCTAACAATAATCCCAGCTACGGCGTGCTGTGCGGCATGTCGGTGATGGGAATGAGCCTGGTGGTGCTGCAATCGGTAGGGATTGGATAAAACACGGCCAGATAACTAAAAATACCTTCAAGGGAGCGCAAATCGCGCTCCCATTTATTATAGAAATATAATCCACGACACACACTTTAAACC
>NZ_JANEWH010000004.1:0-92185 GCF_028069715.1 Kluyvera sp. Awk 3
GGTTAATTAATACCTTCATATTTATTATCACTAATGGAAATTAAATAAACATTTGTTAAACTTATAAACGTCAGCTAGCACAAGGGAGAATAAAATGAGCATTATTAAAGAGTTTCGCGAATTCGCGATGCGAGGAAATGTTGTCGATTTGGCAGTGGGTGTCATTATTGGTGCGGCGTTTGGTAAGATCGTGTCGTCTTTAGTGGCGGACATTATCATGCCACCGTTGGGGCTATTAATTGGTGGGATTGATTTCAAACAGTTTGCCGTCACGCTACGTGATGCGCAGGGTGATATCCCTGCGGTCGTGATGCATTACGGCGTCTTCATTCAGAATGTGTTTGATTTTATCATTGTTGCCTTCGCTATCTTTATGGCGATTAAGCTGATGAATAAACTCAATCGTAAGAAAGAAGAACCCGCGGCCGCGCCGGCGCCAACAAAAGAAGAAGTGCTGCTATCCGAAATTCGTGATCTGCTGAAAGAACAAAACAACCGTTCTTAATCAGGCTACAGAAAGCAGAAAGCCAGTGGTAAAAAAGCGCATCGCTTGTTTGCCACTGGCCTCCCGACCATATTGTTTACCGTGTTTTTCCTTCCGCAAATAGCTACCTTTCCCTTTCTTATTTTTCTCAACACGCTGGCGAAACAGCGGGTCATGCAACAGCGCCTCAATGGCATTATCTTTGATCTGCCCCTTCGTATGCTGATAGCGGCTCATAACAATCTCCTGATTGGGTTAATTAAACGCGGCGAGTGTAGATCTCATTGTGTAAAACTTCAACAGCGATTTTACGATGCGCCAGCCCCCTGCTCGAGGATCCCAAGTATCGAGCAAAACTCACTGCTATGCGCCGTACCGCAGCAGGCATCATTGAGCTGCTTTAATGCGCGCTGCATCGACTGAAGTTCTTCGATGCGCGACTCGACTTCACTGAGTCTTGCCTGGACGATGCTTTTTGATTCCTGACAGGTATGGTGCTCCGGATCGACACGGATCGAAAGCAGTTCGCGGATCGACTCAAGGGTAAAACCAAGCTGACGTGCGTAGCGAATAAACTTCAGGCGCTGAAGATCGTCCGCCGTGTACAGACGAAAGCCGCCTTCGGTACGCACGTCGTGACTCATCATCTGCTGCTTTTCATAATAACGGACGGTGTCAGGGGTGACGCCAGCCAGTTTAGACAGTTCACCAATCCGGTACATCGCTACTCCTCATTGATTTTTTGCATCAGCTTTTCAGCATAATCGCCGCGCAGAAAGTCCGTATTGATACCGGCCTGTTGGAGTTTGAGCTCTAACAGCGTTAATCGACGACTTAGTTCCTGGTAGCGAACATCCTCACGCCGAATACCTTTCAGGATATCCGCCAGCGCTATCGCCTCTTTACGTTGTTCAAGCTCTGGCGGCAGGCATCCAGCGTTCTTTAAGAGCCGGTAACCAGAGCGTAACTCTTCAGGAACAGCAGAGTCATCATCAAGCACCAGTGGCTCACCCTGTCCCGGAAGATTGTCAAACTCACCTCGACGCTGTGCATCGGTAATATGACGCTCAGCCCACTGGTCCAGTAACCACATGACAACACTCCGCTGAGTTGAACAGAAAGAATACGGCTATTGTAGATAGGATGGGGGGAGAGGGGATATAAAAAAACCCGCCGAGGCGGGTTTTTTTACTTTACTGCAAATTACTCTGCAGCTGCTTCTGCTTTCGGCTCAGCACGATCAACCAGCTCGATGTATGCCATCGGCGCGTTGTCGCCTGCACGGAAGCCACACTTCAGAATGCGAGTGTAACCACCGGTACGGCTCGCGAAACGCGGGCCCAGCTCGTTAAACAGTTTTGCCACGATCTCGTTATCACGAGTACGGGCGAATGCCAGACGACGATTAGCAACGCTATCAGTCTTGGCAAGAGTAATCAGCGGCTCAACTACGCGACGCAGTTCTTTCGCTTTAGGCAGGGTCGTCTTGATGATTTCATGACGAACCAGAGAACCTGCCATGTTGCGGAACATAGCCTGGCGATGGCTGCTGTTGCGGTTCAGTTGACGACCACTCTTACGATGGCGCATGACCTTATCCTTCTCAGTAAAACCTTAACCTGTGATCCGGTTACTCGTCAGCAATGCTTGCCGGCGGCCAGTTTTCCAGGCGCATGCCCAGAGACAGACCACGTGAGGCCAGCACGTCTTTAATCTCAGTAAGAGATTTTTTACCCAGGTTCGGCGTTTTCAGCAACTCAACCTCGGTACGCTGTACCAGATCACCGATATAGTGGATAGCTTCTGCCTTGAGGCAGTTAGCAGAGCGGACAGTCAATTCCAGATCGTCAACAGGGCGCAGCAGGATCGGATCGAATTCTGGTTTCTCTTCTTTCACTTCCGGCTGACGTACATCACGTAAGTCAACGAAAGCTTCCAGTTGTTCTGCCAGGATGGTTGCCGCACGACGAATCGCCTCTTCAGGATCGATTGTGCCATTGGTTTCCATTTCGATGACCAGCTTGTCCAAGTCGGTACGCTGTTCTACACGCGCTGCTTCAACATTGTAGGCAATACGCTCTACAGGGCTGTAGCAGGCGTCGACCAACAGACGGCCGATCGGGCGCTCATCTTCTTCCGAATGAATTCGGGCAGAAGCCGGCACATAACCGCGACCGCGCTGAACTTTGATACGCATGCTGATAGCTGCGTTCTCATCGGTCAGGTGGCAGATCACGTGCTGCGGCTTGACGATTTCGACATCCCCGTCATGGGTGATATCGGCTGCGGTCACAGGGCCAATGCCAGATTTATTCAAGGTAAGAATAACTTCATCTTTACCCTGAACTCTCACCGCCAGCCCTTTCAGGTTGAGCAGGATTTCAAGGATATCTTCCTGAACGCCTTCTTTGGTGCTGTACTCATGAAGTACACCATCAATCTCAACCTCGGTCACCGCGCAACCCGGCATCGATGAGAGCAGAATACGGCGCAGTGCGTTACCCAGAGTATGGCCAAAGCCACGCTCTAAAGGCTCAAGGGTCACCTTGGCGTGCGTCGAACTCACTTGCTCGATATCTACCAGGCGCGGTTTTAGAAACTCTGTCACAGAACCCTGCATTGTGTCCTCTCTTTGGTACTAAGCTTTACTTGGAGTAAAGCTCGACGATCAGGTGTTCGTTAATGTCCGCAGACAGATCAGAACGCTCAGGCTGACGCTTGAACGTGCCTTCCATCTTGCCAGCATCAACTTCCAGCCAGGTTGGCTTTTCACGCTGTTCAGCCAGCTCCAGAGCGGCTTTAACGCGAGATTGCTTTTTCGCTTTCTCACGGATGCTAACAACGTCATTCGCTTTAACCTGATAAGAAGCGATGTTAACAACACGACCGTTTACCATGATTGCTTTATGGCTAACCAGCTGGCGTGCTTCAGCACGAGTGGCGCCAAAGCCCATACGGTATACTACGTTGTCCAGACGACCTTCCAGCAGAGCCAACAGGTTTTCACCGGTGTTGCCTTTCAGACGTGCTGCTTCTTTGTAATAGTTACGGAACTGACGCTCCAGCACGCCGTAGATACGACGAACTTTCTGCTTTTCACGCAACTGCACACCATAGTCAGACAGACGCGGTTTACGCGCACCGTGCTGGCCAGGAGCTTGTTCAATTTTACACTTGGTATCGATCGCGCGAACGCCAGACTTAAGGAATAAGTCGGTGCCCTCACGACGGCTCAGCTTGAGCTTAGGACCCAAATATCTTGCCATTTTCTTTCTCCAACAAACCTGGAAAACGAAGCGTTATACGCGACGTTTCTTCGGCGGACGACAACCGTTATGAGGGATCGGAGTCACATCAGTAATGTTAGTGATGCGGAAACCAGCGGCGTTCAGAGCACGAATAGTAGATTCGCGGCCTGGACCCGGACCTTTAACCATAACTTCCAGATTCTTGATGCCGTATTCTTTAACGGCGTCAGCGCAACGCTCTGCTGCAACCTGAGCTGCAAACGGAGTGGATTTACGCGAACCACGGAAACCGGAACCACCGGCTGTTGCCCAACCCAGCGCGTTACCCTGACGATCAGTAATGGTAACGATGGTGTTGTTGAAAGAAGCATGGATATGAGCCACGCCGTCAGAGACTTGCTTTCTTACACGTTTACGTGCACGAATTGGTGCCTTTGCCATTATTCAATCACCCCGATTATTTCTTGATCGGTTTGCGCGGACCCTTACGGGTACGTGCGTTGGTCTTAGTACGCTGACCGCGCACTGGCAGACCACGACGATGACGCAAACCGCGATAGCAACCAAGATCCATCAGGCGCTTGATGCTCATGCTAATTTCACGGCGCAGATCACCTTCAACGACAAATTTGGCAACTTCGTCACGCAGCGTGTCGATTTGTCCTTCAGACAGCTCACTGATCTTAACATTTTCAGCGATACCCGCAGCAGCCAGGATGGCTTTAGAACGGGTCTTGCCGACGCCGTAGATCGAGGTTAACGCGATCACAGCATGTTTCTGATCAGGAATGTTAATGCCTGCTATACGGGCCACTATGCACTCCTACTATTTAATATGTACGCACCATGCTGAAAAGCCCGTTTTCAGGATACTCAAATGGAAACGTACAGACATACAAAAGATTGGCTGGCTAATCTAGCCAGCTCAACCCAACTTTGCAAGAAAAATATGCGAAAAAATCAGCCTTGGCGCTGTTTATGCTTCGGCTCGGCACTGCAAATCACACGGATGACACCATCACGCTTAACGATTTTGCAGTTACGGCATAATTTCTTGACGGAAGCACGAACTTTCATTTTTACTCTCCGTAACTTCTCAGACGACCATTTAGCGGCCGTAGCCTTTCAGGTTCGCCTTCTTCAATGCAGACTCGTACTGACTTGACATCATCAGAGTTTGCACTTGAGCCATAAAGTCCATAATCACGACAACAACGATCAGTAGCGATGTCCCACCGAAGTAGAACGGCACTTTCATTGCATCACGCATGAACTCCGGGATCAGGCAGATAAAAGTAATATACAGTGCACCAACGAGTGTCAGGCGAGTCATTACTTTATCGATATACTTCGCCGTTTGCTCTCCCGGACGAATTCCTGGTACAAATGCACCGGACTTCTTCAGGTTATCTGCTGTTTCACGCGGGTTGAAGACCAACGCCGTGTAGAAGAAACAGAAGAAGATGATTGCAGACGCATAGAGTAACACATAAAGCGGTTGCCCAGGCTGCAAATACAGCGAAATTGTTGTCAGCCAGTTCCAACCGGTACCGCCCCCGAACCATGACGCGATGGTCGCAGGGAACAGAATAATACTGGAAGCGAAGATTGCCGGGATTACCCCCGCCATATTCACTTTCAGCGGTAAATGTGTGCTCTGTGCAGCATAGACACGACGACCTTGCTGACGTTTCGCGTAGTTTACCACAATGCGGCGTTGACCACGTTCAACAAATACAACAAAGAACGTCACTGCAAACACTAATACTGCAACCAACAGCAACAGGAGGAAGTGCAGGTCGCCTTGACGCGCTTGCTCGATAGTATGGGCAATGGCTGGCGGGAGTCCCGCAACGATACCAGCGAAGATGATGATCGAAATACCGTTACCGATACCACGTTCAGTGATCTGTTCGCCGAGCCACATCAGGAACATTGTTCCTGTAACCAGACTTACAACAGCGGTGAAATAGAATGCAAAGCCTGGATTGATTACCAGGCCCTGCATACCAGGCATATTCGGCAGACCGGTAGCAATACCGATCGACTGGAATATCGCCAGCACCAGAGTACCGTAGCGGGTGTACTGGCTGATCTTACGACGACCAGACTCCCCTTCTTTCTTAATTTCTGCCAGCGTTGGATGAACCACCGTCAGCAGCTGGATAATGATCGACGCCGAAATATACGGCATGATCCCCAGAGCAAAGATAGAAGCACGGCTGAGAGCACCACCAGAGAACATGTTGAACATTTCAATGATGGTGCCTCGCTGTTGCTCAAGCAGTTTGGCAAGTACAGCGGCATCAATACCAGGGATCGGAATAAAAGAGCCAATACGGAACACAATAAGCGCACCGATTACAAACAGCAGTCTGCGTTTCAGCTCGCCTAAGCCACCTTTGGCACTTTGAAAATCTAATCCCGGTTGTTTAGCCATCTGCTACTTATTCCTCGATTTTACCGCCAGCAGCTTCGATAGCAGCACGAGCGCCTTTAGTAACACGCAGGCCACGAACAGTTACCGGAGTAGAAACTTCGCCAGCCAGGATCACTTTCGCGAACTCGATCTGGACACCGATAATGTTAGCTGCTTTCAGCGTGCTCAGGTCAACAATACCGCCTTCCACTTTCGCCAGGTCAGACAGACGGATTTCCGCTGTGATCGCTGCTTTGCGAGAAGTGAAGCCGAATTTCGGCAGACGACGGTACAGAGGCATCTGACCACCCTCGAAACCACGACGTACGCCACCGCCAGAACGAGACTTCTGACCTTTGTGACCACGACCGCCGGTTTTACCGAGGCCAGAACCGATACCACGACCCAGACGGCGACCCGCCTTTTTAGAGCCTTCGGCCGGAGACAGAGTATTTAAACGCATCTCTTACTCCTCAACTTTAACCATGAAGTAAACCGCGTTGACCATACCACGAACAGCAGGAGTATCCTCGCGCTCTACGGTGTGACCAATACGACGCAGACCCAGGCCAAGCAGCGTTGCCTTGTGTTTCGGCAGACGACCGATTGCACTGCGGGTTTGAGTAATTTTAATAGTCTTTGCCATGGTTTATTTCCCCAGAATTTCTTCAACGGATTTACCACGCTTGGCAGCGACCATTTCCGGAGATTTCATATTTTCCAGACCATCGATAGTTGCACGAACCACGTTAATCGGGTTGGTGGAACCATACGCTTTAGCCAGAACGTTACGAACCCCAGCGACTTCCAGAACGGCGCGCATTGCACCACCGGCGATGATACCGGTACCTTCGGAAGCCGGCTGCATGAATACACGAGAACCCGTGTGAGTACCCTTAACCGGGTGCTGCAGGGTGCCAGTATTCAGCGCGACGTTAATCATATTGCGACGGGCTTTTTCCATCGCTTTCTGGATCGCTGCTGGAACTTCACGCGCTTTACCGTAACCAAAACCAACGCGACCGTTACCATCGCCTACTACAGTCAGAGCTGTGAAGGAGAAAATACGACCACCTTTAACGGTTTTAGATACGCGGTTTACCGCGATCAGCTTTTCCTGCAGTTCGCCAGCTTGTTTTTCGATGTGAGCCATCTTACACCTCTACCTTAGAACTGAAGGCCAGCTTCACGGGCAGCATCTGCCAGTGCCTGGACACGACCATGATATTGGAACCCGGAACGGTCAAAGGACACATCTTTGATGCCTTTTTCCAGAGCGCGTTCAGCGACAGCTTTACCCACAGCTGCTGCAGCGTCTTTGTTACCGGTGTACTTCAGTTGTTCAGCGATAGCTTTTTCTACAGTAGAAGCAGCTACCAGAACTTCGGAACCGTTCGGTGCAATGACCTGTGCGTAAATGTGACGCGGGGTACGATGTACCACCAGGCGAGTTGCACCCAGCTCCTGGAGCTTGCGGCGTGCGCGGGTCGCACGACGGATACGAGCAGATTTCTTATCCATAGTGTTACCTTACTTCTTCTTAGCCTCTTTGGTACGCACGACTTCGTCGGCGTAACGAACACCCTTGCCCTTGTAAGGCTCAGGACGACGGTAGGCGCGCAGATCCGCTGCTACCTGGCCGATCACCTGCTTATCAGCGCCTTTCAGCACGATTTCAGTTTGAGTCGGACATTCAGCAGTAATACCTGCCGGCAGCTGATGCTCAACCGGGTGAGAGAAACCTAAAGACAGGTTTACCACGTTCCCTTTGACCGCTGCACGATAACCTACACCAACCAGCTGTAACTTCTTAGTGAAGCCTTCGGTAACACCGATAACCATTGCGTTCAGCAGGGCACGCGCGGTACCAGCCTGAGCCCAACCGTCTACGTAACCATCACGCGGACCGAAAGTCAGAGCATTATCTGCATGTTTAACGTCAACAGCATCGTTGAGAGTACGAGTCAGCTCGCCGTTTTTACCTTTGATCGTAATAACCTGACCGTTGATTTTTACATCAACGCCGGCAGGAACAACGACCGGTGCTTTAGCAACACGAGACATTTTTTCCTCCGATTAGGCTACGTAGCAGATAATTTCGCCACCAAGACCAGCCTGGCGCGCTGCACGATCAGTCATAACACCTTTAGAGGTAGAAACAACCGCGATACCCATGCCAGCCATAACCTTCGGCAGCTCGTCTTTACGCTTATAAATGCGCAGACCTGGGCGACTAACACGCTGAATGCTTTCTACAACAGCTTTACCCTGGAAATACTTAAGAGTCAGTTCCAGTTCCGGCTTGGTGTCGCCTTCAACTTTAAAATCTTCAATAAAACCTTCTTCCTTCAGCACGTTGGCAATTGCCACTTTCAGCTTGGAGGAAGGCATGGTGACCGCAGCTTTATTCGCGGCCTGACCGTTACGGATACGGGTCAGCATATCCGCGATCGGATCTTGCATGCTCATCTGTCTTTACTCCCGTGATTCAATTGGTAATTACCAGCTAGCCTTTTTCAAGCCCGGTACTTCACCGCGCATAGCGGCTTCACGAAGCTTAATACGGCTCAACCCGAACTTGCCCACATAGCCATGCGGACGACCTGTTTGACGGCAGCGTTTACGCTGACGAGACGGGCTGGAATCACGCGGCAGAGACTGCAGCTTGAGAACTGCGTTCCAACGATCTTCGTCGGTCGCGTTCACATCAGAGATAATAGCTTTCAGTTCAGCGCGTTTTGCGAAGTACTTATCAGCTAAAGCTACGCGCTTTACTTCGCGTGCTTTCATTGATTGCTTAGCCATTCAGTAACCCTACCTTACTTGCGGAACGGGAAGTCAAAGGCAGCCAGCAGAGCACGGCCTTCTTCATCAGATTTCGCAGTAGTGGTAATGGTAATATCCAAACCACGCACGCGGTCGACTTTATCGTAGTCGATCTCTGGGAAGATGATCTGCTCACGGACACCCATGCTGTAGTTACCACGACCGTCGAAAGACTTAGCGGACAAGCCACGGAAGTCACGGATACGTGGAACAGCAATAGTGATCAGGCGCTCAAAGAACTCCCACATGCGTTCGCCACGCAGAGTTACTTTACAGCCGATCGGATAGCCCTGACGGATTTTGAAGCCTGCAACTGATTTGCGTGCTTTGGTGATCAGCGGTTTTTGACCGGAGATTGCTGTCAGGTCAGCTGCTGCGTTATCCAGCAGTTTCTTGTCAGCGATCGCTTCACCAACACCCATGTTCAGGGTGATCTTCTCGACCCGAGGGACTTGCATGACAGAATTGTAGTTAAACTCAGACATGAGTTTAGCGACTACTTCGTCTTTGTAGTAATCATGCAGTTTCGCCATCGTACTACTCCAAATTACTTGATAGTTTCGCTGTTAGACTTGAAGAAACGGACTTTTTTGCCGTCTTCGAATCTAAAGCCTACACGGTCAGCCTTGCCGGTAGCCGCGTTGAAAAGTGCAATGTTAGAGATCTGAATAGCTGCTTCTTTCTCTACAATGCCGCCTGGTTGGTTCAGAGCCGGAACCGGCTTCTGGTGTTTCTTAACCAGGTTGATACCTTCAACGATGACCTTGCCGGAAGACAGGACATTCTTAACTTTACCGCGCTTACCTTTATCTTTACCGGTTAACACGATAACTTCGTCATCACGACGGATTTTAGCTGCCATGATTCGCTCCTTAGAGTACTTCTGGTGCCAGAGAGATAATTTTCATGAACTTCTCGTTACGAAGTTCACGAGTTACCGGCCCAAAAATACGCGTACCGATAGGCTGCTCGCTGTTATTGTTTAAAATAACGCATGCATTACCATCGAAGCGAATGACAGAACCGTCCGGGCGACGAACACCCTTCTTGGTGCGCACCACTACCGCCTTCAGCACATCACCTTTTTTGACCTTACCACGCGGAATTGCTTCCTTGATGGTGATCTTGATGATGTCGCCTACGCCTGCGTAGCGACGGTGCGAGCCACCCAGAACCTTGATACACATTACGCGACGTGCACCGGAGTTGTCGGCGACGTTCAGCATAGTCTGTTCTTGGATCATTTTAGTGCTCCGCTAATGTCAACTACTACTGAGACCCGAATTCAGGTCGTTAAAAAGCCCCATATCGAGGGCGCGGCATTATAACACCGCTTCAACGATAAGGGTAGAAAAAATAAACGGCTCATCGCTGAGCCGTTTATTCGTATCGAGAACGAGTACTGTATTACAGAACCGCTTTCTCTACAACGCGAACCAGCGTCCAGGATTTAGTCTTGGACAGCGGACGGCATTCGCGGATTTCAACCACGTCGCCCATGCCGCATTCGTTGTTCTCGTCATGTACGTGCAGTTTGGTCGTACGTTTGATGAATTTGCCGTATACCGGGTGTTTCACCATACGTTCGATAGCAACAACAATGGATTTCTCCATTTTTGCGCTAACTACGCGACCTTGCAGAGTACGGATTTTATCGGTCATTACGCACCCGCCTTCTGAGTCAGTAAAGTCTTAACGCGTGCAACATCACGACGAACCTGCTTCAGCAGGTGAGTCTGTTGCAGCTGGCCACTTGCAGCCTGCATGCGCAGGTTGAACTGCTCACGCAGCAGGTTCAGCAGCTCAGCGTTCAGCTCTTCAACGCTTTTTTCACGCAGCTCTTTTGCTTTCATTACATCACCGTCTTAGTTACAAAGGTGGTTTTGATCGGCAGTTTCGCTGCAGCGAGGCCGAATGCTTCACGGGCCAGCTCTTCCGGGACACCGTCCATTTCATACAGGACTTTACCCGGCTGGATCAAGGCAACCCAATACTCCACGTTACCTTTACCTTTACCCATACGCACTGCCAGCGGTTTTTCGGTGATCGGTTTGTCCGGGAATACACGGATCCAGATCTTACCTTGACGCTTAACTGCACGGGTCATTGCACGACGTGCTGCTTCGATCTGACGGGCAGTCAGACGACCACGGCCAACAGCTTTCAGGCCGAAGCTGCCGAAGCTAACATCCGCGCCAGCAGCCAGACCGCGGTTACGGCCTTTGTGCACTTTACGGAATTTTGTACGCTTTGGTTGTAACATCAGCGACGCTCCTTATTTACGGCCTTTACGCTGCTGCTTTTTAGGTTGAGCAGCCGGTTCCGGTTGTTCAACAGCAGCCATACCACCCAGGATCTCACCTTTGAAGATCCATACCTTAACGCCGATTACACCATAAGTGGTGTGCGCTTCAGAGGTGTTGTAGTCGATGTCAGCACGCAGAGTGTGCAGCGGTACGCGACCTTCACGGTACCATTCGGTACGTGCGATTTCCGCGCCGCCCAGACGGCCGCTAACTTCAACTTTGATACCTTTAGCGCCCAGACGCATTGCGTTCTGTACAGCACGCTTCATAGCACGACGGAACATAACGCGACGTTCCAGCTGAGAAGTGATGCTGTCAGCAACCAATTTTGCGTCCAGTTCAGGCTTACGCACTTCGGCGATATTGATCTGGGCAGGTACGCCAGCAATATCAGCTACGACTTTGCGCAGTTTTTCTACGTCTTCACCTTTCTTACCGATCACGATACCCGGGCGAGCGGTGTGAATGGTCACACGGATGCTCTTAGCCGGACGCTCGATAACGATACGAGATACGGACGCTTTAGCCAGTTCCTTAGTCAGGTACTGACGTACTTTAAAGTCGCTGTCCAGGTTGTCAGCGAATTCTTTGGTGTTCGCAAACCAGGTTGAGTTCCATGGTTTTACAATACCCAGGCGAATACCATTAGGATGTACTTTCTGACCCATTGCTAGTCTCCAGAGTCTCAGCGATCGGACACAACCACAGTGATGTGGCTGGTGCGCTTCAGGATGCGATCTGCACGACCTTTCGCACGCGGCATAATGCGCTTCATGCTCGGGCCTTCGTCTACGAAAATTTTCGTAACTTTCAGATCGTCGATGTCAGCGCCATCGTTGTGTTCAGCGTTAGCAATGGCAGATTCCAGAACTTTCTTAACCAGTACAGCCGCTTTCTTATTGGTGTAGGTCAGAATTTCCAGTGCCTGCGACACTTTCTTACCGCGAATCAGGTCAGCAACAAGGCGAACCTTCTGAGCAGAAGAACGAGCATGGCGATGTTGAGCTAAAGTTTCCATCTCTTCCTCCTACCTTATTTCTTCTTCGCTTTTTTATCAGCAGCGTGGCCGCGATAAGTACGAGTCGGTGCGAATTCACCCAGTTTGTGACCAACCATTTCGTCGGTAACAAAAACTGGAACGTGCTGACGACCATTATGGACAGCGATGGTCAAACCGATCATGTTAGGAAAGATCGTTGAACGACGGGACCAAGTGCGCAGGGGCTTCTTGTCTCCGCTTTCCACCGCTTTCTCTACCTTCTTCAGCAAGTGCAGGTCAATAAAAGGACCTTTCTTGAGAGAACGTGGCATGGCTTATCCTCTAAAATTATTTGCTACGGCGACGTACGATGAATTTATCAGTACGCTTGTTGCTGCGGGTCTTCTTACCTTTGGTCTGAACGCCCCACGGAGTTACCGGGTGCTTACCAAAGTTACGACCTTCACCACCACCATGTGGGTGGTCGACTGGGTTCATCGCAGTACCGCGAACGGTAGGACGAACACCACGCCAGCGTGCAGCACCTGCTTTACCCAGAACGCGCAGCATATGCTCAGCATTGCCAACTTCGCCCAGAGTAGCGCGGCAGTCTGCTTCGACTTTACGCATTTCACCAGAACGCAGACGCAGGGTGACATAAGCACCATCACGAGCAACGATCTGAACGTAAGTACCAGCGGAACGTGCCAGCTGACCGCCTTTACCTGGTTTCATTTCTACGTTATGAACGGTAGAACCAACCGGGATATTGCGCATCGGCAGGGTGTTACCTGCTTTGATTGCAGCATCAACGCCAGATTGAATCTGGTCGCCAGCTTTCAGGCCTTTAGGGGCCAGGATGTAACGGCGCTCGCCGTCTTTGTACAGAACCAGCGCGATGTTCGCGGAACGGTTCGGATCGTACTCAAGACGCTCAACAACTGCCGGGATACCATCTTTGTTGCGTTTGAAGTCAACAATACGGTAAGCCTGCTTGTGACCACCACCAATGTGACGAGTGGTGATACGGCCATTGTTGTTACGACCACCGGATTTGCTGTTTTTTTCCAGCAGCGGAGCAAAAGGTTTGCCCTTGTGCAGCTCAGGGTTAACCACTTTAACTACGTGGCGACGACCCGGAGATGTCGGTTTACATTTAACAACTGCCATTGTATTACTCCTCCGACTTACTCAGCGCCGCCGACGAAGTCCAGATTCTGGCCTTCCTTCAGGGTGACGTAAGCTTTTTTCCAGTCGCTACGACGACCGATACGCTGTCCGTGACGTTTAACTTTCCCTTTAACTACCAGGGTGTTAACGACTTCGACTTCGACTTCAAACAGTTTCTGCACAGCAGCTTTGATTTCTGCTTTGGTCGCGTCTTTAGCAACTTTGAGAACGATGGTGTTAGTTTTTTCCATCGCAGTAGACGCTTTTTCAGAAACGTGCGGTGCGCGCAGCACCTTCAGCAGACGTTCTTCACGAATCATGCCAGCATCTCCTCAACTTGCTTAACAGCATCAGCAGTCATTACGACTTTGTCGAAGGCGATCAGGCTAACCGGGTCGATACCAGTTGCATCGCGTACGTCAACCTTGTGCAGGTTGCGCGCAGCCAGGAACAGGTTTTCGTCCAGCTCACCGGTGATGATCAGCACATCTTCCAGAGCCATGTCTTTCAGTTTCTGTGCCAGCAGCTTAGTTTTAGGCGCTTCTACAGAGAACTTCTCGACAACGATCAGACGATCCTGACGTACCAGTTCGGACAGAATGCTTTTAAGCGCGCCGCGGTACATCTTCTTGTTAACTTTTTGACTGTGGTCCTGCGGGCGAGCAGCGAAGGTCACGCCACCGGAACGCCAGATCGGGCTCTTGATAGAACCTGAACGCGCACGGCCGGTACCTTTCTGGCGCCACGGCTTTTTGCCTGAACCAGTTACTTCAGCACGAGTCTTCTGAGCACGAGTACCCTGACGAGCACCAGCTGCATAAGCAACAACAACCTGGTGAACCAGCGCTTCGTTGAAATCACGACCGAAGGTAGTTTCGGAAACAGTCAGCGCGCTCTGCGCGTCTTTCAATACTAATTCCATTGCTATCCCCTTACGCCTTCACAGCTGGTTTAACGATCAGGTCGCAACCGGTCGCACCCGGAACACCACCTTTAACCAGCAGCAGGTTGCGCTCAGCGTCAACACGTACTACGTCCAGGCTCTGAACAGTAACGCGTTCGTTGCCCAGCTGACCTGCCATTTTCTTGCCTTTGAACACTTTGCCCGGAGTCTGGTTCTGACCGATAGAACCCGGAACGCGGTGAGACAAGGAGTTACCGTGAGTAGCGTCCTGGGTACGGAAGTTCCAGCGCTTAACGGTACCAGCGAAACCTTTACCTTTAGAGGTACCGGTTACGTCAACTTTTTTAACGTCAGCAAACAGTTCAACGCTGATGCTCTGACCTACGGTGTATTCTTCACCATCAGCCAGACGGAATTCCCACAGGCCGCGGCCAGCTTCTACGCCAGCTTTAGCAAAGTGGCCAGCTTCCGGCTTAGTTACACGGTTAGCTTTTTTAGCACCAGTGGTAACCTGAACAGCGCGATAGCCATCGTTAGCCAGATCTTTGATCTGAGTAACGCGGTTTGCTTCAACTTCGATAACGGTTACTGGGATAGATACGCCATCTTCAGTGAAGATGCGGGTCATACCCACTTTTTTACCGACTAAACCAATCATTGTATCAACCTCTCAATCGCTCGATGACCTGATTAACCCAGGCTGATCTGCACGTCTACACCGGCAGCCAGGTCCAGACGCATCAGAGCATCAACGGTTTTTTCAGTTGGCTCAACGATGTCAACCAGACGCTTGTGAGTACGGATCTCGTACTGATCACGCGCGTCTTTGTTAACGTGCGGAGAGATCAGAACGGTGAAACGCTCTTTGCGGGTCGGCAGCGGGATCGGACCACGGACTTGCGCACCAGTGCGCTTAGCAGTCTCGACGATTTCCGCGGTTGATTGATCGATCAGACGATGATCAAACGCTTTCAGGCGGATACGGATTCTTTGGTTCTGCATGAGACCAGAGCTCCAATTATTTTATAGACGAAATAGTTACTCCTCAAACCCATTACGATTGATGGGAGAGTGTAACCGTTCTTACAGAGTTCCCCAATTGGGAACATTGTCTGGTATCGCTTACGCAGTACCTGGTTCAGATTGAACCGCCTGTCAATATTAGACAAGCCCGCGCATTATACACAAATACCCATGTGAAGCAAGCCGTGTTTATAAATTAATCACCATATCCTGCAGCGCGCTACGCAAAACGATGTGCAAACCTGCAAGCTCGCCTCTTTGTCCGGATGACGCCTCGCAGTCAAAGAGATTCCCTTTTGCCAACCTCCCCCCTCCCTTTGCACACTGCATCCACTTTTCCATACCGGACTTATAATGATGACACTTTTCGATCTACCCTTCTTTATTCTTTATACGCTGCTCAGCGGCGCCCTGTGCTGGCATGACGCCCATACCGGTCTGCTGCCAAACCGCCTGACCTGCCCTTTACTGTGGACTGGGGTGCTATTCCAGCTCAGTCTGCATCCGGCGGCTCTCAGCGATGCGCTTTGGGGGGTGTTTGCCGGCTACGGCATTATGAGCATGTTTTACTGGGGATACAGAGCAATACGCAGGTGTGAGGGCTTAGGGTACGGGGATGTAAAATATCTTGCGGCCCTGGGGGCGTGGCACGGGTGGCAATCATTACCGGTACTGCTTGTTACAGCCTGCGCAATGGCCGGCACTTACATCCTGAGTCAGGCCATCTGGAGACGGTCAGCACAGACAATAAAAAACCCGCTGCCGTTCGGTCCATTTCTGGGGGCTGCGGGTTTTATTATCGCCGGCCTGGCGGCGATTAATCTTCAACTTTAATTTGTGACTGCAGGTAATTCTGTAGGCCAATTTTGCCAATCAGATCCAGCTCTGTCTCCAGCCAGTCAATATGGTGCTCTTCTTCGGTGAGTATCTCGATCAACATATCGCGGCTCACGTAGTCATGGACGCTATCGGCGTAGGCAATGGCTTCACGCAGATCTTTTGCGCCGTCCAGTTCTAGTTTTAAGTCAGATTGCAGCATTTCTTCGACATCTTCGCCGATATGCAGCTTGCCAAGATCCTGAAGATTGGGGATCCCTTCAAGAAACAAAATACGCTCGATGTACTTATCAGCGTGTTTCATTTCATCGATGGATTCGTGATATTCAATATCGTTGAGGCGCATCAGGCCCCAGTTTTTGAACATTCTCGCATGGAGAAAGTATTGATTGATTGCGACAAGCTCATTTCCCAATAATTTATTGAGATAATTTATAATCTTAACATCACCTTTCATTATATAGACCCTCCGCTTCCACTTATTGAAGCGTAGAACGGCCTACAGGGATGTCAAAAAAGAAATCCGGCTTCAGGCAATCTCTTTGAACTCTGGCATTTGCATTAATTCGTCTTCCATCACCTCTCGGGCTGCACGAACACACTTACCACATTGATTTCCAATAGGAATACATTTTCTCAATTGCTGGAAAGACTGCGGATGAAACTGGCGTACTGCCTGGCGAATTTTTTTATCGCTGACGCCATTACACAAACAAACGTACATACCCACTCCCGTTCAATTTCTGAACAAAGTGTAAGTGAGAATAATTATGATTACAATACCGGAACGAAAAACAACGAGGAAATACACGAACAAATCGTGCGCAATACAGGCGCAATAAAACCATAAAAAGCAAAAAGGGCGCCGAAGCGCCCTTTTTAAGCTCAAAGCTAATTAATGAATAATTAGCTCATTACTTTAGCAACAACGCCCGCGCCAACGGTACGGCCGCCTTCACGGATTGCGAAACGCAGACCGTCGTCCATCGCGATCGGGTGGATCAGGGTAACAACCATTTTGATGTTGTCGCCCGGCATTACCATCTCTACGCCTTCCGGCAGTTCGATGGTACCAGTCACGTCAGTAGTACGGAAGTAGAACTGCGGACGGTAGCCTTTGAAGAACGGAGTATGACGGCCGCCTTCGTCTTTGGACAGGATGTACACTTCAGATTCGAACTTGGTGTGCGGCTTGATAGAACCCGGCTTAGCCAGTACCTGACCACGTTCGATTTCTTCACGTTTGATACCACGCAGCAGAACACCAACGTTCTCACCAGCACGGCCTTCGTCCAGCAGTTTGCGGAACATTTCAACGCCAGTACAGGTAGACTTAGCAGTCTCTTTGATACCAACGATTTCAACTTCTTCGCCAACTTTGATGATACCGCGCTCTACACGACCGGTAACAACGGTACCACGACCGGAGATGGAGAATACGTCTTCGATCGGCAGCAGGAACGGCTTGTCAATCGCACGCTCTGGTTCTGGGATGTAAGAATCCAGGAAGCCAGCCAGTTCGATGATTTTCGCTTCCCACTCTGCTTCGCCTTCCAGCGCTTTCAGAGCAGAACCACGAACGATCGGAGTGTCGTCGCCCGGGAAATCGTACTGAGACAGAAGTTCACGAACTTCCATTTCTACCAGTTCCAGCAGCTCTTCGTCATCAACCATGTCGCATTTGTTCAGGAACACGATGATGTACGGAACGCCTACCTGACGACCCAGCAGGATGTGCTCACGAGTCTGCGGCATCGGGCCGTCAGTCGCAGCAACAACCAGGATCGCGCCATCCATCTGAGCAGCACCAGTGATCATGTTTTTAACATAGTCGGCGTGCCCCGGGCAGTCTACGTGTGCGTAGTGACGGGTCGGGGTGTCATATTCAACGTGGGAAGTGTTGATGGTGATACCACGAGCTTTTTCTTCCGGAGCGTTATCGATCTGGTCGAAAGCACGAGCAGCACCGCCGTAGGTTTTAGCCAGTACGGTGGTGATTGCAGCGGTCAGGGTAGTTTTACCGTGGTCAACGTGGCCGATGGTGCCGACGTTAACGTGCGGTTTTGTACGTTCAAATTTTTCTTTAGACACGGCTATATTCCTTACTATAGTGCTCTCCCCTTTGGAGAGAGCACGGGACTTAGGTTTTAATCCTGTGGATTATTTACCACGGGCTTCAATAACGGCCTGAGCAACGTTGTTCGGCGCATCGTCGTACTTCAGGAACTCCATGGAGTAAGAAGCACGGCCTTTGGTCAGTGAACGCAGCTGAGTCGCATAACCGAACATTTCGGACAGCGGAACTTCAGCGTGGATCACAACGCCAGTCACGTTGGATTCCTGACCTTTGAGCATACCACGACGGCGGCTCAAGTCACCGATAACGTCACCAGTGTTCTCTTCCGGAGTCTCTACTTCAACCTTCATGATCGGCTCAAGCAGAACTGGTTTCGCTTTCTTAAAGCCATCTTTGAAGGCGATAGAAGCGGCCAGTTTAAACGCCAGTTCAGAGGAGTCAACGTCATGGTAAGAACCGAAGTGCAGACGAACACCCATGTCAACAACCGGGTAACCAGCCAGCGGGCCAGATTTCAGCTGTTCCTGGATACCTTTATCAACGGCCGGGATGTATTCGCCAGGGATTACACCACCTTTAATGTCGTTGATGAACTCGTAGCCTTTCGGGTTGGAACCCGGCTCCAGCGGGTACATGTCGATAACAACATGACCGTACTGACCGCGACCACCAGACTGCTTAGCGTGTTTACCTTCGATATCGGTAACTTTCGCGCGAATCGCTTCACGGTAAGCAACCTGAGGTTTACCGACGTTCGCTTCAACGTTGAATTCACGTTTCATACGGTCAACGATGATGTCGAGGTGCAGCTCACCCATACCGGCGATAATGGTCTGGTTAGATTCTTCATCAGTCCATACGCGGAATGACGGGTCTTCTTTAGCCAGACGGCCCAGAGCCAGACCCATTTTTTCCTGGTCAGCTTTGGTTTTCGGTTCTACTGCGATGGAGATTACCGGCTCAGGGAATTCCATACGTTCCAGAATGATCGGCGCATCCGGGTCACACAGGGTGTCACCAGTGGTTACGTCTTTCAGACCGATTGCAGCAGCGATGTCGCCCGCGCGAACTTCTTTGATCTCTTCACGTTTGTTAGCGTGCATCTGAACGATACGACCGAAACGCTCACGTGCAGCTTTCACGGAGTTCAGTACGGTATCACCAGAGTTAACCACACCGGAGTACACACGGAAGAAGGTCAGGTTACCAACAAACGGGTCGGTAGCGATTTTGAACGCCAGTGCAGAGAACGGCTCGTCGTCGCTTGCGTGACGCTCAGCCGGAGTATCTTTACCGTCGTCCAGGATGCCGTTGATCGCAGGTACGTCAACCGGGGATGGCAGGTAATCAATTACCGCATCCAGCATCGCCTGAACACCTTTGTTCTTGAACGCAGAACCACAGGTTACCAGGATGATTTCGTTGTTCAGAACACGCTGACGCAGAGCTTTTTTGATCTCTTCTTCAGTCAGTTCTTCACCACCCAGGTATTTCTCCATCAGCTCTTCTGAAGCTTCAGCAGCGGACTCGATCAGGTTCTGGTGCCATTCGTCAGCCAGTTCCTGCATGTCAGCCGGGATATCTTCATAAGTGAAGGTTACACCTGCATCTTCTTCGTTCCAGTTGATGGCTTTCATTTTCACCAGGTCAACAACACCGGTGAACGCTTCTTCAGCGCCAATTGCCAGCTGCAGCGGAACAGGGTTCGCGCCCAGACGGGTTTTGATCTGACCAACAACTTTCAGGAAGTTAGCGCCCATACGGTCCATTTTGTTAACGAACGCGATGCGCGGTACTTTATACTTGTTAGCCTGACGCCATACGGTTTCAGACTGTGGCTGAACACCACCAACTGCGCAGTAAACCATTACCGCACCGTCAAGAACACGCATGGAACGTTCTACTTCGATGGTGAAGTCAACGTGCCCCGGGGTGTCGATGATGTTTACGCGATGCGGTTCATACTGCTTAGCCATACCAGACCAGAATGCAGTAGTCGCTGCGGAAGTGATGGTAATACCACGTTCCTGCTCCTGCTCCATCCAGTCCATGGTAGCGGCGCCGTCGTGAACTTCACCGATTTTATGGTTTACACCGGTGTAGAACAGAATACGTTCGGTAGTAGTGGTTTTACCGGCGTCGATGTGCGCACTGATACCGATGTTACGGTAGCGTGCGATGGGTGTTGTACGAGCCATTTGATTCCTCGTTTATCTTTTTAGGCGTTCAGTTAAGTAACCCAAAGCGGGCAGCTTCGCTGAAGCGCCCGCCTGGTGACTAATACTCCGAAGGGATTACCAACGGTAGTGTGCGAACGCCTTGTTGGCTTCTGCCATACGGTGAACGTCTTCACGTTTCTTAACTGCAGTACCTTTGTTGTCTGCAGCGTCAGAAAGTTCGTTCGCCAGGCGCAGAGCCATGGATTTATCACCGCGTTTACGAGCAGCTTCTACGATCCAACGCATTGCCAGAGCATTACGACGGACCGGACGAACTTCAACTGGTACCTGATAAGTAGAACCACCTACACGGCGGGATTTAACTTCTACAGTCGGGCGAACGTTTTCGAGAGCGACTTCGAAAGCTTCCAGTTCATTTTTACCAGAACGCTGAGCCAGGGTCTCCAGCGCGCTGTATACGATTGATTCTGCAGTAGATTTTTTACCATCTACCATCAGGATATTGACAAATTTAGCCAGCAGTTCTGATCCGAACTTAGGATCCGGCAGGATTTTACGCTGACCAATGACGCGACGACGTGGCATGGAAATACTCCGTTGTTAATTCAGGATTGTCCAAAACTCAAAGAGTTTAGTTTGACATTAATATAAAACGTTTGGCCTTACTTAACGGAGAACCATTAAGCCTTAGGACGCTTCACGCCATACTTGGAGCGAGCTTGCTTACGGTCTTTAACGCCGGAGCAGTCAAGCGCACCACGAACGGTGTGGTAACGAACACCCGGAAGGTCTTTTACACGACCGCCACGGATCAGGATCACGGAGTGCTCCTGCAGGTTATGACCTTCACCACCGATGTAGGAGGTTACTTCAAAACCGTTAGTCAGACGGACACGGCAAACTTTACGCAGTGCGGAGTTCGGTTTTTTAGGAGTGGTAGTATATACACGAGTACATACGCCACGTTTCTGCGGGCAGGCTTCCAGTGCAGGCACGTTGCTTTTTGCAACTTTGCGAGCACGTGGTTTGCGAACCAGCTGGTTAACTGTTGCCATTAAATAGCTCCTGGTTTTAGCTTTTGCTTCGTAAACACGTAATAAATCGCCTCATATAATATGAGGACGCGAAATTTTAGGGCCATGCCGAAAGGGTGTCAAGAAATATACAACGGTATGGCATTACCAGGTCATTTGAGCCGGGTGTTTTACCGTTAACCTGACGAAGTCAGTATAGCTGACCATGATGACATCGCTCGAAATTTGAGCACAAAGACCGCGCGCTTGCACATCTACATTCAACACATGGATGGATATGGGGGCAGCACGCAGGATTTCAAGAAAGTGGCTGTTTTCCACTGCCGCGAGCACGCCATCGGCGAGCAGCAGCAAATCATCACCTTCAGCCATCAGACGGATCATACCCGCGATATCGGAATGCCAGGGGGAAGTACTGAGTGTATGCAGCATAGGGGCCTCAGAAGCGCAGAATGACATCGTAGCCGTTAAGCCGTTCCCGCAGCGCATCCGGTTCTAACGGTTCCACATCGGCGACAAATGCCGTATCGGCCGCCAGACCGCGTTCACGCATTGAGGCGGCGCAGATCCAGCAGTTTTCAATATCGTAGAGCGCCAGCAGCTTGAAGGTGGCGATATAGTCACGCGCCAGAATCACCGCGGGCGTCTGCTGGCTGAGCAGCTGAAACACGCCATCACCAATGAAAAAGACGCCAAGGTCTTCGCTTAATGCTGACGTCGCCAGCAGCGCATCCAGCCCTTCCCGGCCAGCGGCGCTGCCGTGCGGCGCACTGGAGAAAACAAACGCGACGCGTTTCATCAGAACTGCACCATTCGATCGCAGGTCAGCGCGGCTTCGGCCAGCGAACCCAATCCGCTCAGCGAGAAACCCGGCTGTAAGTTAGAGGTCGACAGCCCAAGCTGCCCGGCTTCCGTTTCATCCGTCACGCCTCTACGTAGCGCGGCGGCGACGCAAATATGCAGCGCCACGCCGTGCGTATCATGCAGCGATTGCCATGCGCGAACCAGATCAAACTCATCGCTGGCAGGGGAACTCAGCTGATTGGCGTTGTATACCCCTTCGCGATAGAAAAACACACAGGCTATCTCGTGACCTTCTGCCAGCGCCGCCTGCGCAAACTGCAGCGCGCTGCTGGCCTGTTGCGTACCATAGGCTGGCCCGGTCACCATCAGGGCAAAACGCATTACTTATCTTGCCCCAGGAAATCGCCATTCTTGAACTGACGAATGTAGAGATACACCGTGTGTTTGGAGATGTTCAGGCGGTCAGCCACCTGGTTGATCGCATCTTTGATGTCGAAGATGCCTTTCTCGTAAAGGTTAAGCACGATCTGGCGATTTTTGGCGTTATTGGAAACATTGCGATCGGCATTGACCTCTTCGATAGTGAACTCCAGCGTCTGGGTCACCAGATCCTCCACCGAGGAGGCGAAGTTAACCGCAGAGCCCACTTCCGGCGTCTCTGGCGGAATAAAGGTGTTCATAATCTGTGAGAACGGCACATCGAGGTTCATGTTGATGCACAGCAAGCCAATGACGCGTTGCTCACGATTACGGATGGCAATGGTGACCGACTTCATCAGCACGCCGCTTTTGGCGCGAGTAAAATAGCATTTGGAAACGCTACTATCCGCCCCGGTCATATCATGCAGCATACGGAGTGCGAGGTCGGTAATCGGCGAGCCGATTTTGCGCCCGGTATGTTCACCGTTTGCGATACGTATTGCCGAACATTTAAGATCCTGAAGTGAATGCAGCACGATTTCGCAGTGGGAACCAATGAGCATCGCCAACCCGTCCACCACCGCTTCGTAGGATTTAAGAATATCGAAGTCGGTCTGATCGAAAGGACGTTGATCCAGTAAATCAAGTTCACTGGTTTCGTTGGTTAAAAGCGACCTGGACATGAAAAAAAGCACTCCTTTTCAGGAGCCTGTCGTTATGTTGTCAGGGCAGGCTCATCACTATTAGGGGCATCTAAAGTAATACAGCGCATAAGGCGCTTTCCAGCATTAATTATATCCTGCCGATAATAAAAAGCCGCCGCCCTGTGGGCGGCGGCTATCTGACTCTTATTTTTTGCTCGCTTCAGCAGCTTTATCTGCCGGTGCGGCTTCAGGCTGCGCTTCGGCCTTCGGGGCCGGTTTAACGTCTAACAGTTCAACGTCGAAGACCAGCGTGGAGTTCGCCGGAATACCCGGAACGCCGGTTTTTCCGTATGCCAGATCCGGTGGGATAACCAGCTGGATTTTACCGCCTTTCTTGATATTTTTCAGGCCTTCAGTCCAACCTGGAATAACGCCATCCAGACGGAAGGAGAGCGGCTCACCGCGGGTGTAAGAGTTATCGAACTCTTTACCGTCGATCAGCGTACCCTTGTAGTTAACAACCACGGTGTCGCTGTCTTTCGGTGCTTCGCCGGTGCCTTCTTTCTCTACTTTAAACAGCAGGCCGGTTTTAGAGGTTTTCACGCCCTTCTCTTTGGCGAACTTGTCGCGGTAGGCTTTGCCTTTCGCTTCGTTATCAGCCGCGTCTTTTTCCATCTTCGCCTGAGCGGAGGTCTTCACGCGAGTTTCGAAAGCCTGCAGAGTTTGTTCAATTTCCTGATCGGACAGTTTGCTCTTATCAGCAAAGGCGTCCTGAACGCCGGCGATCAGCTGGTCTTTATCCAGTTTGATGCCCAGTTTTTCCTGTTCTTTCAGAGAATTTTCCATGTAACGACCCAGCGATGCGCCCAGCGCATAAGCAGATTTCTGGTCGTCATTTTTGAATGCAGCTTTGCTTTCTGCTGCCGGGGCCGCTTTCGCCGCAGCGTCAGCCGCGAAGGTCAGAGGCGCATTCAGTGCAACGGCCATTGTGGTTGCCAGAAGCGTTACTTTAAACAGTGATTTCATCCATCTCTCCAGGGCCGGGGCCTCTCGCCCCATGTTAACTAAATGAGAAGCGTACTATAAAACGTTGTAGAGGAAATCTACATACGAACGCTCCTGATATCGACCCTTTTCAGACTCTTTTTGTTTAAATTAGTTTCCGCTCACGAACGGCAGTGCTGCATGCCGGGATAAAGTTGCGTAGAATCCGCCGCGTCGGAAACGCTTTTGGCGATAACAGAGTAGAGAGAGACATCATGCAGGAAACGACTATCGAGGCGCGTCTGGAGGAGCTTGAAAGCCGACTGGCCTTCCAGGAGATCACCATTGAGGATCTCAACCAGACGGTGACCGCTCATGAAATGGAGATGGCCAAACTGCGCGAGCATCTGCGTCTGCTGACGGAAAAACTCAAAGCCAGCCAACCGTCCAACATCGCGTCACAGTCTGAAGAGACGCCGCCGCCCCATTATTAAGACGTAAAAAAAGCGGGTTTCCCCGCTTTTTTTGTCTCTGTCGTTCAAGAGAACGAGAGGGATTAGTGGCAGCCGCAGCCGCCGTGGCCTTTACCGCCACCGCCGCAGCAGCCTTCACCGCCGTGGTCATGACCGTGGTCGTGGCCGTGACCGCCGCAGCAACCGTCTTCACCGTGATCGTGATGATGGTCGTGCGCGCCGTGAACGTGGCCATGAGCCAGTTCTTCTTCCGTTGCTTCACGGATAGCCACAACTTCAACGCTGAACTTCAGGTTCTGGCCTGCCAGCATGTGGTTGCCGTCAACCACAACGTGGTCGTCTTCAACTTCGGTGATTTCAACCGGAACCGGACCCTGGTCGGTTTCCGCCAGGAAGCGCATACCAACCTGCAGTTCGTCAACGCCCATGAAGACGTCTTTAGGGACGCGCTGCACCAGATTTTCGTCGTACTGACCGTAAGCGTCGTTAGCTTGCACAGCAACGTCGAACTTATCACCAACATCGTGACCGTCCAGCGCATTTTCCAGGCCGGAGATCAGGGAACCGTGACCATGCAGGTAGTCCAGCGGTGCACTTACCGGAGACTCATCAACCAACACACCGTCTTCTGTACGTACCTGATAGGCCAGGCTGACCACCAGGTCTTTTGCTACTTTCATGATATCTCCTGAGCATGGGAATATTTTAGTGGCGCAGATTGTAGCGGAATTCTACACCCGTGTACCCATAAGCTTAAAAAAAGACAGCACGGATCGCTACTCCGGATGAAAAATCCCGATCACTTGTTCCTCTTTGCGCACGTGATCGCGCGCTTCTTTATCGGCTTCACGCATCTGGTGCCCGCACTTAACGCATTCAACCACATCGATATTATTCTCGCGCCACATCGCCATGGAATCCTGCGCCTGACACGACGGGCATTTTGCGCCCGCGATAAAACGTTTACGTACCGCCATACTCACCTTCTATTCAAATTCGTCCCAGCCGTCCAACTGCCGTCGCTCTTGTTGCATCTCACGCTGGAAGATCTCCTCCAGCTCCCGCCGCGCTTCCCGCACGCGCGAAATTTGTTGGGTATCGCTGTGGACCGGCATAAGTTCACGCAGCATGCGCATGTCCAGGCGCTTAAAGTGCAGCTGGGCGCGCTGCGCCTGATGTGGGTGCATCCCGGTTGAGATAAGTGCCTTACGCCCCAGCTCCAGCGCGCTGGAAAAAGTCTCGCGAGAAAACTGTACCACGCCTGCCTGTAACAGTTCGTGCGCCTCCACACGTCCCCGTGCACGCGCCATAATGTTCAGATGCGGGAAGTGCTGCTGGCAGATTTCCACCAGCTTCATGGTATCTTCCGGTTCGTTGCAGGTAATGACGATCGACTGTGCTTGTTCAGCCCCCGCCGAGCGCAGCAGCTCCACCTGTGTAGCGTCGCCGTAATAAACCTTATAGCCGTATTTGCGCATCAGGTTAACCGCGCTGATATCACGCTCGAGGACGGTAATGCGCAGCTTATTGGCCATCAGCAGACGGCCAATCACCTGACCGAAACGGCCAAAGCCCACCACGATCACCTGCGGCTTATCATCCTCCACCCACGGCGCTTCATCTTCCTCTTCCGGGCCGTTGAAACGACGCGACAGGACCAGATCCACAACCTTCATCAGTAGCGGCGTGGTCATCATCGACAGCGTGACCGTCACCAGCAGCAGCGACATCTGGTCACCCTTGAAGACTTTGAACGACGAGGCGGCGGAAAAGAGTACGAAGGCAAACTCGCCGCCCTGGCTCAGCACGCTGGCAAACTGCATACGCTCTGAGCTGCGCATACCGTTCACATGCGCCAGCAGATACAGCACCAGCGTCTTCACCGCCACCAGCAGCGCCACGCAGCCCACTACCAATAACAGATGGGTGTAGAGCACGCCGAGATTCAGCGACATACCCACCGAAATAAAGAACAGCCCCAACAGCAGCCCTTTAAACGGCTCGATAGCGATTTCCAGTTCGTGGCGATATTCGCTTTCCGCCAACAGCACGCCCGCAATAAAGGTGCCCAGCGCCATCGACAGCCCCAGCGCATCCATAAACAGCGCGGAACCGAGGACCAACAGCAGCGTCGCCGCGGTAAACACTTCACGTACGCCAGAGCTGGCGATAAAACGGAATACCGGGCGCAGCAGATAGCGCCCGCCAATCAACATTCCGGCAAAAGCCAGCACCTTCAGGCCAACGGTCTGCCAGTGGACATGATCGTCACCGGCCCCTGCCAGCAGCGGCACCAGCGCCAGCGCCGGGATGACAGCTAAATCCTGAAACAACAGCACCGAGAAGCCAAGCTGCCCGGCTTCGCTGCGGTTCATCCCCTTTTCGCGCATCAGCTGCAAGGCCATCGCCGTCGATGACATCGCCAGGCCAATCCCGCCAATCACCGCCGCCTGCCACGAAAAGTTGGTCAGCATCAGCAGCCCGCCGAGGATCGCCGCGCTGAGCATGACCTGCGCGGCGCCAATACCAAAAATGGGGCGTCGCAGCTGCCATAGCTTGGTGGGGTTCAGTTCCAGCCCGATGATAAACATCAGGAACACCACGCCCAGCTCGGAGAAGTGAAGAATTTCGTCGACGTCGCTGATGAAACCCAGTCCCCACGGGCCAATCGCAATCCCCGCCAGCAGATAACCTAATACCGCGCCGATGCCCAGCCTCGCGGCTAACGGCACCGCCGCCACCGCCGCGAAGAGAAACAGCACCCCAGCTAATAACAAATCTGAACCTTCCATCATCGCCCCCCTGCCACAATCGGCGCCGCCAGCCAGTCAGCGTAGGCTTTAGCATGGTTTGCCAGTTCATTGGGCGGCTGACGTCGCGCCCAGTAGACGATAATCGGGTTCATCCAGTGCATGTGGCACATGGCGGCGGTCAGCTCAAACGGGCGCAGGATATCGCTCATCGGATAGCGATTCAGGCCATCGTGACGGTAGGCGCTTTCCGGCTCGCCGGTGGTGATCACACTCCGCCAGTACTTTCCCGCCAGCTGGTTTCCCCCTATACCGCTGGCAAAGCCACGGCTTAGCACGCGGTCGAGCCACTCTTTAAGCAGCGCAGGACAGCTATAGGTATAAAGCGGATGCTGAAAGACGATAACGTCATGCTCGCGCAGCAGCGCCTGCTCGCGAGGAATATCAATAAAAAAGTCCGGATAGTGCGCGTAGAGATCGTGCACCGTGACGTTGCTTAACTGCGAAGCCGGCTTAAGCAAAACCCGGTTAGCAACCGAGTCCTGTGATTCCGGATGGGCATAGATCAGCAATACTTTCGCTGTCTGCGTCATTATTCCCCTCCCGGGCGTCAATCACATCCTCTTTCTGGCTGGTTGGCACGCAACCGGAATGATTTTGTGTATAGTCATCGTTTTGGGCTACCATTGCGGCCCGGTCTAGCGATTCGCTTACCACATTACATTACCACAATGACAATTTAACATATTCAGAACATACGGCGCCTTATGATTGTTTTCTCCTCGTTACAAATTCGTCGCGGCGTGCGTGTCCTGCTGGATAACGCATCGGCCACCATCAACCCCGGGCAAAAAGTCGGCCTGGTGGGGAAAAACGGCTGCGGCAAATCCACATTGCTCGCGCTGCTGAAAAACGAGATAAGCGCCGATGGCGGCAACTTTACCTACCCCAGCAGCTGGCAACTGGCGTGGGTAAACCAGGAAACCCCTGCGCTGCCTCAACCCGCTCTGGAGTATGTCATTGACGGTGATCGCGAATTCCGCCAGCTGGAAGCTCAATTGAATGACGCCAACGAACGTAATGACGGCCACGCCATTGCTACCGTTCACGGCAAGCTGGACGCGATTGACGCGTGGACCATCCGCTCTCGCGCCTCCAGCCTGCTGCACGGCCTCGGCTTCAGTAACGAGCAGCTTACCCGCCCGGTCAGCGACTTCTCCGGCGGCTGGCGTATGCGCCTCAACCTGGCGCAGGCGCTGATCTGCCGCTCCGACCTGCTGCTGCTCGATGAACCGACTAACCACCTCGACCTTGACGCGGTGATCTGGCTGGAAAGATGGCTCAAAAGCTATCAGGGCACGCTGATTCTGATTTCCCACGACCGCGACTTCCTCGACCCGGTGGTGGACAAAATTATTCATATCGAACAGGAAACGATGTTCGAGTACACCGGCAACTACAGCTCGTTTGAAGTGCAGCGTGCCACTCGCCTGGCTCAGCAACAGGCAATGTACGAAAGCCAGCAGGAGCGCGTGGCGCATCTGCAAAGCTACATCGATCGTTTCCGCGCCAAGGCCACCAAAGCCAAGCAGGCGCAGAGCCGTATCAAGATGCTCGAGCGTATGGAGCTGATTGCCCCGGCTCATGTCGACAACCCGTTCCACTTCAGCTTCCGCGCGCCGGAAAGCCTGCCGAACCCGCTGCTGAAAATGGAAAAGGTCAGCGCGGGCTATGGCGATCGCACAATCCTTGAATCTATCAAGCTGAACCTGGTGCCGGGTTCGCGCATCGGCCTGCTGGGCCGTAACGGTGCGGGTAAGTCGACGCTGATTAAGCTGCTGGCGGGCGAACTGGAGCCGCTACACGGTGAGATTGGCCTCGCTAAAGGCATCAAGCTCGGCTACTTCGCCCAGCACCAGCTGGAGTTCCTGCGCGCGGATGAATCCCCGCTGCAACATCTGGCGCGCATGGCGCCGCAGGAGCTGGAGCAGAAGCTGCGCGACTATCTCGGCGGCTTCGGCTTCCAGGGCGATAAAGTCACCGAACAGACCGCCCGCTTCTCTGGCGGCGAGAAAGCTCGCCTGGTGCTGGCACTGATCGTCTGGCAGCGTCCAAACCTGCTGCTGCTCGATGAACCGACCAACCACCTGGATCTCGACATGCGCCAGGCACTCACCGAAGCGCTGATTGATTTCGAAGGCGCGCTGGTTGTCGTCTCGCACGACCGTCACCTGATCCGCTCCACCACTGACGACCTCTATCTGGTTCACGACAAAAAGGTCGAACCGTTCGACGGCGACCTGGAAGATTATCAGCAGTGGCTGAGCGACGTGCAGAAGCAGGAAAACCAGGCCGACGACGCGCCGAAGGAAAACAACGCCAACAGCGCCCAGTCACGCAAAGATCAGAAGCGTCGCGAAGCCGAGCTACGCACTCTGACACAGCCGCTGCGTAAAGAGATTACCCGTCTGGAAAAAGAGATGGAAAAGCTCAACGCCCAACTGGCGCAGGCGGAAGAGAAGCTCGGCGACAGCAGCCTGTATGACCCAAGCCGTAAAGCGGAGATGACCGAGTGTCTGCAACTGCAGGCTAGCGCCAAATCCGGGCTGGAAGAGTGTGAAATGGCATGGCTTGAGGCGCAGGAGCAGCTTGAGCAAATGATGCAGAACGACTAACGCACGGGGCAGACAATGAACCTGTCAATCACCGATGACATTACCTTCCGCAAGCTCACCATCTTCATGACCTTTATGGAGAAGGGCAACATCGCCCGTACCGCCGAGGCGCTGAATATCAGCGGCGTCAGCGTGCACCGGGCGTTGCATACGCTGGAAGAGAACGTTCGTTGTCCGCTGTTCGTCCATAAAGGCCGCAACCTGATTGCCCAACCGGCGGCGTGGACGCTGCTGGAATACTGTCAGGAAGTCACGCAGTTGATGGAGCGCGGGCTGGAAGAGACGCGCAAAACGGCAGGCGTGGGCCAGGGCCGTTTACGTGTGGGCACGCTCTACTCGCTGACGCTGGAGACGGTGCCGCACTTGATTATGGGGATGAAGCTGCGCCGTCCGGACCTGGAGCTGGATCTCACCATGGGCTCTAACGAGGCGCTGCTGAAAATGCTGGAAGACGGCGTTCTGGATGCCATCCTCATCTCCATTTCCGAAAGCGAAATCGACCGCAACAGCCTCGAAGTGCTCCCCCTGTTCCACGATGATATCTACCTCGCCGCGCCGATGTCCGCCGCGCTGGATACCACCGCGAAGGCCGACCTGCGCCACTATCGCCATGAAAAGTTTGTCTCGCTGGCGGAAGGGTTTGCCACCTACGCCGGTTTCCAGGAAGCGTTTCATATCGCCGGGTTCGAGCCGGAGATTGTCACCCGCGTGAACGATATCTTCTCCATGCTCAGTCTGGTACAGGCAGGAGTGGGTTTCTGTTTGATGCCGGGGCGAATGAAGAAAATGTATGAGAATACCGTGAAGCTACAAAAACTGGCTGAGCCGTATCAGATGCAGCAGCTTATCGCCATCGTCTTTGCCCGCAACCGCGAGCGCGACCCAAGCCTGCTGGCGCTGGCCGCCGAAGGGCGCATGTACGCCAGGACGCTGAACCAGAACGCCTGATTGCCGAATGGCGATGCTACGCGTCTTATCCGGCCTACATCAGGTGCGAGCCGTAGGCCCGATAAGCGCAGCGCCATCGGGCAATCACATCACGCACGAAGGCGTTTTGCCAGGTGCACGGCCACATCCATACCGCTGCGTTCCAGGGCGATAGACTCCCCTTCCCATGCAGCCTGACGCGTCAGGCAGGTCAGCACGCCACCGGGTGGCATTTCAATCGCGAGCCGCGCTTCACGTTCGTTAGCGGAGATAACCGCCTCCTGCCATCGCACCGTGCGCGCCATATTCATCGCCAGATCGTCGGCAATGCGTTCCGGCTGCCACAGCACGCGCCCGGTACTGCCGCTCAGGTAGGCGTAGCGTGGGCGGGAAAGCGTCACATGGCTGAACGCCTCAACCAACTTTTGTGCGGGCTCGGCCAGCAGTTCACAATGCGACGGCACGCTCACCGCCAGGCGATGCGCTTTACTTGCCCCTTTTTCCATCGCGCGTTTCGCCACTTCCGCCATCGCTTCATCGGTACCGGCAATCACAATCTGTGTTTCCGCATTCAGGTTGGCGATGTAAGTACCGCTATCAGCCACCAGCGCTTCCACCTGATTGAGCGTCAGCCCCATAATGGCCGTCAGACCGTAACCATTTGGGTATGCTTGCTCCATTAAGTCACCGCGCAGCGCCACCAGCCGCAGCGCATCGCTGAATTCCAGCGCACCCGCGATAACCGCTGCCGGATAAGCGCCGATCGACAGCCCGCTCACGATATCGGGCGCTACGCCACGACGTTCCAGCTCGCGCGCCCAGGCAACGCCAGCAATCAGCAGAGACAGCTGAACGGCTCGGGTATGTTTCAACGCTTCAGGGCTATCCAGCGTATCCACCTCGGCCCCCAGCACTTCACGCGCCTGGGTCAGCTCCGTCCCCGGAAGGTTTTGCAGCATCCCTGGGTGCTGCGTCCCCTGCCCCGGAAAGGTAAACAGAATTTTCATGACTCCTCCCTGCCCCACGGGTCGCGGACCAACAGCGGCCCCTGTGAGGTTTTTAACAGCGCTTTTCCATCGCGCAGCCACTCATTAAGGGCAAAGCCGCCGCGCGGGGTATCCACCTGGGTATCTGCCCGGCACAGCCCGCCTGCCAGCTGCTGCTGCCACTTCTCCAGCGCCTCACGGGAGAGCGGCTGCGGCGCGCGGATCAGCAGGTCCAAATCGCTTGCCGCGTGGATAACCGGGATCCCGGTCGCCAACGCATAGCCGGTACTCCCGGTAATACCCCACGTCCACGGCCACGCCTGCTGCGCCAATAACAAAGCCACCTGAACCGGTGGCTGAGAGATAAAGGGCGAACGCAGCAGCGACAGCGGATCCACCAGCGATTCCGGCGAGCATACGCGAACGACCGTCTCCGCTTTTACCCAACCGGCGGCGCGCTGCTCGCGTTTCATCCCGCGGACACCCACGGGAATGCGCCCCTGCGCATCAACATCACGCCGCACCACTACCGGCAGACCGCTATGCCAGACGGTATCCACCCAGGATTCCGTGACATCTTCGAGCGCGTCGCGCGCGTTCAGCCAGATTAAGTCGTGTGGACGTAATGTTGTGCTCATGATTTAGATTCCTGAAGTCAGCGAGATAAACAGCGGCAGCGACAGGATACACAGTACCGAGCTCAACAGCAGCACGGCTTCTGCATCCGGCGACTGCACGCCAAAGCGGTTACCGAACACCACACCAAAGAAACCGGCAGACAGCGCAATCATCAGGATAGCGGTAATCGCTACGGAGCCATGCAGGCCGAAGATGAGCACGATACCCCACGCAATTGCTGGTTGAATCAGCAGCTTGGCGATAGTCGAGGTGATCACCACGGTGTTGATCTGCAGTTTACGCGCAGAGAGGATCACACCGGTCAGGAACAGCGCGGCCGCAGTCGCGGACAGACCCAGCGGTTTAATAGCCGCCAGTACCAGCTCCGGCATTTTAATACCAATGGCAGAGAGGATAACCCCCAACAGCGGGCCCATTACGATCGGTTTTTTAATCGAACGCCACATCAGCACCGGCAGCATGGAGAGCGTAGAACCGGAGTTACCGCCTTCCGCACGCGCTTTCTCACGTTCGAGGATCAGCAGGCAGAACGGAGTCATCAGCACAGAGCCGCAGGCGATGGAAACGGCAACGGACAGCGAGGTGGAAGAGGTTTCACCCAACACGCTACCCAGAATCGGCAGACCCAGCGCGGCGTAGTTTGGCAGCGCAACGGTCAGGGTCAGCACGGCGGCATCCTGTGGCGATTTATTGAAGAGTTTGGTCGCCATAAAGTAGATGGCGGCATAGGTAATCCACATTGCCAGCGTCAGCACCACAATCAGCGGCGACTGCGCAACGATGCCGGCCCACGGTGTTTGTACCGTGGCGCTAAACAGCGCGGCGGGCAGCGCGAAGTCCATCACGAAGATATTGAGCAGGGAGACATTCTTGTTATCCACCATTTTGGCCTTCCCGGCCCAGAATCCCAGCAACATAATGACGAAAATCGGAGCAAGAGCATGAACAATTACGTAAGTCATATTTCACCTGTAATGAAAAAAAGTTAGCACTGGCGCGATGATTATTATTTTTCAGATGCAACTGCCCGCATGGGCGCGGAAAGCGCCCATGGAGCCGTACATCCGACAGGTCTCTTTTTTACTTACCAGCTTGCTCGCATGCGTTCGCGTACGAGGGCAGAGCTGCGGCGATTGTCGGCACCCAGACGGCTTTTCAGCGTCGGGTCCTGACGAGCGTCGTTGATGGCCTGTTGCAAGGTGTTTAACACCAGCGTCAGATCGTTAGCAGACGGGGCATCCGGATTGCTGATATCCAGCAGATTCTCCAGCAGCCCCAAGGTGGCGTAATTGCTGATGTCATACGCCATCGGCGGAATGGTTGCCGCCAGTTTTTCCAGCGCCTCAACGGTACGCAGGGTGATGCGCGCCGCCGACTCTTTACCCATCGCGTGGATCAGCACGCCTTTGTCGTTAAAGGCGAGCAGGCGGTTTGCCTGGTAGCCGTGCGCCAGAAACGCGCCGGACATCGCTTTACCGACAATCAGGCCAATCACCGGGTGGCCTGCCAGACGCGCGTTGGCATACGCCGCTGCGGCACCGGCCAGCGCCTGGTGAATGCCAAAGCCTTCTTCACGACGACCATAGGCCTGGCTCGGCACGTCAATCACCGCCACAATCGGGCGCTTCACGGCTTTATCGGCATCGGCGGCGATGGTTTCGCTTACCACTTTCGCCAGGGTCCAGCCTTCCAGCAGGCCCACTTCGCCTTTCGCAGCACGCGGGTAGTGGTTGTTCGCGTCCGGCACCACGGCAATAAAACGCACCGTTTCACCGTTCAGCTCGCCGTCAGCGGCCTGTACGGACGGGCACAAACCCTCGATACGTTTAGCGTTCGGCGCCAGGGTTTCCAGCCATAATTGGCCACGGCTCATTGCGTTACTCATCATTTCACCTCCCGGGCAAAGAGCGCATGAATCTGTTCGGTATCGGCCTGTTTACGCGTGTCGAAGTTGGTCAGGCGTTCGAGATACCAGTCGTAGTTATCGGTGCGATGTTTTGCCGGAACGCCTTTAGCCAGCGCCTCGTTCATCGCCGCTTTCACCGCGTTGACGCCGTCGCCGACCAGCGCTTCCACCAGCCCGCTTTGGTAGCGAATTTCGCCACCGGTCATGCTCCAGATAAACGGACGGTCACGGGAGTCGTACTCTTCAATCCCGGCTTCCTGTTCGATAACCTGCGGGCCGTTCAGGCCGAGACGCGCTTCACGGGTGACAATCAGATAGCTACACAGTGCGGCGGCGATAGACATCCCGCCGAAGCAGCCGACGGTCCCGGCGACAATGCCGACCACCGGGGTATAACGGCGCAGGTCAACAATCGCCGCGTGAATATCGGCAATCGCCGCCAGGCCCAGGTTGGCTTCCTGCAAACGCACGCCGCCGGTTTCCAGGCTCAGTACGGCCTGAGTCGGAATACCGTTGCGGTTATCTTCCGCCGCCAACTCAAGCGCCGCCGCCATTTTGGCGCCGGACACCTCGCCCATGCTGCCGCCCTGGAACGCGCCTTCAATCGCTACAACAACAGCTGGTTTGCCGTTAATGGTGCCTTTCGCCACCACCATGCCGTCATCGGCCTGCGGGACGATGCCCTGCGCGCCGAGCCACGGCGACATCACGCCTTCAAACGGGTCGAGCAGTTCACGGTAGCTGCCTTCGTCCAGCAGCGCCTGTGCGCGCTGACGCGCTTTTAATTCGATAAAACTGCGGTCATCACGCATAGCTCACCTCTTCAAAAACCTGTTCGATACGGATGCGCGCCACGCCCGGCGTCGCGCCGAAGTCGTGGATGATCAGTTGGCCTGCCGGCAGGCTGCTGACCGTCTGCAGACGGTTAATCAGTGCTTCCCAGCGGCTGCGGCTGTTATCGACGGAAGTGGTGATATCAATGGTTAACGTCTGGCCCTGGTCGGCGGTGAATAACACCTCCATATCCCCGGAGCCCACAACGCCTGCCAGCGCTTTGCCGCTTAAAGTGCGGCTGGCCGGTACGGTTAACGTAATGTGTTCCATAACATCCTCTTAATGCTTGAAATAGGGCGATTCGATGCGATCGAGAAACAGCGTGGCGGCAAGCAAATCGGCTGCGCCGCCCGGCGAGGCGTTCAGCGCCAACATGTGGCTATCGAGCGCCGCTAAGGCCGCCTGACCTGCTGGATGGGCGCTACCACCTGCACTCAGCACGGCGCGGGCGCCGTCTTGCATGGCATCAAGCCCTTCCAGCCCCGCGCGGGACAGCACGCAGGTATCGGTCAGCGAGGTCATGATGGCCATCAGCGCATCGAGCCTGGCGTGCGTTTCGCTGCTGCCGTTCAGGCGGCTTAAGCGAAGCTGCGGTAGCGCACGCTGCATCACGTGCGGAAACGCCTGCTGCGCTTCTTCCCGGGCACCCGGCACCTGATAGCGGTGAGTGGCGCGTAGCCCTTTACTGAAGACCTTCGGCGCAGCGGCATCCGGCAGCTTTGCCAGCTCGGCGGCGGTCATCGCCACCTGCTGCGCGCTGCCCACGCCGCCGTGCATCGCCACCGCGCTGACCAGCAGCCCCAGCGCCCAAATCGCGCCGCGGTGGGTATTCACGCCATCGGTAGCGGCCATCATCTGCTTCTCACCTTCACGGCCGAGTCGCCCTACGGTTTGTCTCAGCGCAATGTCGGCTGGCCGCTGCCAGCTCTGTTGCGCAAGCGCCTGAAACGTGGGGGTCAGGCTGTGCGCAGAGCGCTCCATTAGCGCAAGCGATAAATCGTGGTGCGCGCCGTTCCCCCGACTGTCCACCAGACCGGGTTTCGGGCTTAATCGTGCTTCGTCAATCAGACACTGCGTGGCGGTTCGCGCCAGCCATTCGGCACCGCCTTCAACCTGAATCTGGGGCAGAAGTTTCATTACCAGCTCCGGAATTTCGCAGGTGGGTTGTAAAGACCGCCGGACCATTCCACCAGGTCCGCGACGCTACCGGCTGCCAGCAGCGAACGGGTGGCGTCGGTACGACGAATGCCCATATCTTCCGGGTAGACCACTTTGCCGCTCTGGCGCAGTTCGGCGACGCGTTTCGCGTCAACGCCCAGACCGATATCGGTGATACCGGCAACCGCAGCGACCATCGCGCGGCGTTCTTCCAGATCTTTGGCGCGGTAGAGGTAGGCGATACCTTCTTCAGTCAACACGTGGGTCACGTCGTCGCCGTAAATCATCACCGGCGCCAGCGGCATACCGGAGGCTTTCGCCACGTCTACCGCATCCAGTTTCTCAACGAAGGTTGGTTTCACACCGGCCTGGAAGGTTTCCACCATCTGCACGACCAGTTTTTTACCGCGCTGCATCGGATCCGGTTCGGTGATCATGTTCAGCCAGGCTGGGGTAGCGTGGCGACGACCGTGCGGATCGTGACCCATGTTCGGCGCGCCGCCGAAGCCGGAGAGGCGACCGCGGGTCACGGTGGAGGAGTTGGCGTAGCCGTCAACCTGCAAGGTGGAACCGATAAACATATCCACCGCGTACTGACCTGCCAGCTGGCAGAAGGCGCGGTTGGAGCGCATGGAGCCGTCGGAACCGGTGAAGAAGATATCCGGACGGGCGCGGATGTACTCTTCCATCCCCAGCTCGCCGCCGAAGCAGTGCACGCTTTCTACCCAGCCGCTTTCAATCGCCGGGATCAGCGTCGGATGCGGGTTCAGGGTCCAGTGTTTACAGATTTTGCCCTTCAGACCCAGCTGTTCGCCGTAGGTTGGCAGCAGCAGTTCAATCGCCGCGGTGTTGAAGCCGATACCGTGGTTCAGCGACTGCACCTGATGTTCCGCGTAGATGCCTTTAATCGCCATCATCGCCATCAGGATGTGTTCCTGTTTAATCAGGCGCGGGTCACGGGTAAACAGCGGTTCGATAAAGAACGGCTTGTCGGCGACAACCACGTAGTCAATCCAGGAACCCGGAATATCCACGCGCGGCAGGTCGCATTCGTCATCCACCAGTTCGTTCACCTGCGCGATGACAATGCCATCGTGGAACGCGGCGGCTTCCACCAGCGCCGGGGTATCTTCGGTGCTCGGCCCGGTGTAGAGGTTGCCTTTACGGTCAGCCTTATAACCGGCAATCAGCGCCACGTTCGGGGCCAGGTCGACGTAAAGACGGGAATAGAGTTCGATGTAGGTATGGATGGCGCCAATTTCCAGCTGACCATCTTCCAGCAGCTGCGAAATACGCAGGCTCTGGGTGCCGGAGAAGGAGAAGTCCAGCTTGCGGGCGATGCCTTTTTCAAAGATATCCAGATGCTCGCTGCGCCCGACGCTTGGCATAATCATGTGCAGGTCGTGCACAATCTGCGGGTTCACCTCAGCCAGCATACGGGACAAGAAATCTGCCTGCTTTTGGTTATTCCCTTCTAATACCACGCGGTCACCCGGCGCGATCAGTTTTTCCAGCATCGCGGTCAGGTCTGCGGTCGGCAGCACCTTACCCTGCACCGGAACGGAAGCCAGACGGCGCTGTTTTTCCGTGCGGCGGGTGTTCCAGACTCGTGCTGGCGTTTGCCCAGATAACATTATTAACCTCCTGATTCAGCTAATCATTTTGATTGCTTAACACAGCTAAGAGTGTGAACCCTGGTGAGAAAGTCATCAATTAAGCGTAGGAGAGAATCATTAGCTTGAGAGTAATAATTGAAGTAACAATTTGTGATAAGGATCAGAACCCAAAGGGATAAAAACGACTACCTGTGCCTCATTTTCATAAACACAATGGCAAAGTGACGGTATAGTAGGCGGCAGATTAACGAGTAAACATCGCGTAGACATGACTGAAACCACCCACCACGATCTCAACATCGACACCCAAAGCAGCGCCGACTTCGTGCCGATGCGCGGCGTCAGCAATCGTCATTTGCAGACCATGCTGCCGCGTCTTATCCGCCGTAAGGTGCAGTTCACGCCGCACTGGCAGCGCCTTGAACTGCCGGACGGCGACTTTGTCGATCTGGCGTGGAGCGAAGATCCGCAGGCCGCGCGCCATAAGCCGCGTCTGGTGGTGTTTCACGGTCTGGAAGGCAGCCTGTATAGCCCGTACGCGCACGGCCTTATCAATGCAGCTAAAGCGCAGGGCTGGCTGGGCGTGGTGATGCATTTCCGTGGCTGTAGCGGCGAGCCTAACCGTCTGAACCGCATCTACCACTCCGGCGAAACGGAAGACGGCACCTGGTTCCTGCACTGGCTAGCGCGCGAGTACGGCAACGCCCCCACGGCGGCGGTAGGCTACTCGCTCGGCGGCAACATGCTCGCCTGCCTGCTCGCCAAAGAAGGCGACGAAGTGCCCATCGATGCCGCCGTGATTGTCTCGGCGCCGTTTATGCTGGAAGCCTGTAGCTACCACATGGATAAAGGCTTTTCACGCGTTTATCAGCGCTATCTGCTCAACCTGCTAAAAGGCAACGCCGCCCGCAAGCTGAAGGCCTATCCCGGCTCTTTGCCGGTCGATTTGCGTCAGTTGAAAAGCATGCGCCGCATCCGCGAGTTCGATGATTCGATTACCTCGAAGATCCACGGCTTTGCCGATGCCATTGACTATTACCGCCAGTGCAGCGCGATGCCGATCTTAAGCAAAATCACCAAGCCGACGCTGATCATCCACTCAAAGGACGATCCGTTTATGGATCACCACTCCATCCCCGCACAGGAAGAGCTGCCGGAGAACGTGGAGTACCAGTTGACGGAATACGGTGGTCACGTAGGTTTTATCGGCGGCACTTTGCGCCACCCGGAAATGTGGCTGGAAAAACGCATTCCCGCCTGGTTGATGCGCTGGTTGGGAGCAAAAGCATGATTATTCCCTGGCAGGATATCGACCCGGAGACGCTGAACAACCTGATTGAAAGCTTTGTCTTGCGCGAAGGCACTGATTATGGTGAATATGAACGTTCACTTGCGCAAAAGGTCGCCGACGTAAAATACCAGCTACAAACAGGCGAAGCGGTGCTGGTCTGGTCTGAGCTTCATGAGACCGTCAACATCATGCCCCGTAACCAATTTCGCGGTTAACTATACTCTAACGGCAGGAGGCGTTTACCACGCTTCCCTTGTCGTCTTTTCAGGGAGTTATTCGCATGTCTGCCAAACATCCGGTTATTGCCGTTACCGGCTCCAGCGGCGCGGGGACCACCACCACCAGCCTCGCCTTCCGTAAAATCTTTGCTCAACTCAACCTGCGCGCGGCAGAAGTGGAAGGCGACAGCTTCCACCGCTATACCCGTCCGGAAATGGATATGGCCATTCGTAAAGCCCGTGATTTGGGCCGCCATATTAGCTACTTTGGTCCGGATGCCAACGACTTCGGCCTGCTGGAACAAACCTTTCGCGACTATGGCATAAGCGGTAAAGGGCAGTCGCGTAAATATCTGCATACCTACGATGAAGCGGTGCCGTGGAATCAGGTACCCGGCACGTTTACCCCCTGGCAGCCGCTGCCAGAACCGACCGACGTGCTGTTCTACGAAGGACTGCACGGCGGCGTAGTGACGCCACAGCATGATGTCGCCCGCCACGTCGATCTACTGGTCGGCGTCGTGCCAATCGTTAACCTTGAGTGGATCCAGAAGATGATCCGCGACACCAGCGAACGCGGACACTCCCGCGAAGCGGTGATGGATTCCGTGGTGCGTTCGATGGAAGACTATATCAACTACATCACGCCGCAGTTCTCACGTACACATATCAACTTCCAGCGCGTGCCGACGGTCGATACCTCTAACCCGTTTGCCGCCAAGGGCATTCCGTCGCTGGACGAAAGCTTTGTGGTGATTCACTTCCGCAATCTCGACAACATCGACTATCCGTGGCTACTGGCCATGCTGCAAGGCTCGTTTATCTCGCATATGAATACGCTGGTGGTTCCCGGCGGGAAGATGGGGCTGGCGATGGAATTGATCATGACACCGCTGGTGCAGCGTATGATGGAAGGGCGAAACTAATGCACGAACCCTCACCCCACAGGGGCGAGGGATTCGCTACGTGCGAGGAATTACCCTTCGATCACTTCATAGGAGTGGGTGATATTCACCGCTTTTTCAAGCATCAGCGCAACAGAACAGTACTTCTCGGCAGACAGATCCACCGCGCGGGAAACCGCCGCATCCTTCAGCCCTTTACCGGTGACGATAAAATGCAGATTGATGTGGGTGAACAGGCGCGGCGCTTCTTCACGACGCTCGGAGGTCAGCTTCACTTCGCAGTCGGTCACGTCGTTGCGGCCCTTCTGCAGGATAGACACCACGTCGATGGCGCTACAGCCGCCCGCCGCCATCAGCACCACTTCCATTGGGCTTGGCGCTTTATCGCCAGAGTTGCCGTCCATCAGGATCTGGTGTCCAGAAGCGGACTCACCGAGGAAGGTCAGCCCTTCAACCCATTTCACACGCGCTTGCATAATTTTTAACTCCAAGGTTGCAATTTTCTTCTCAGATTACGCGCACATAACAATTCTCGCAATGGAAGGCGATCGACGTCATGCTGAAGCGAGACACCAGGAGACACACGGCTAAAGCTATGCTAAAACAGTCAGGATGCTACGGTAATACATAAACGTACTGCATGTATGCAGAGGACATCACATTACAGGCTGCGACAGTATTCGACAGCCGACTTCCCAGGTAACGGGAAGGATACTATTGCAACCGGTGGCCGCAATGCTTTTGCCGCCGGGAAGAGCTTATAACAGAGGATAACCGCGCATGGTGCTTGGCAAACCGCAAACAGACCCGACTCTCGAATGGTTCTTGTCTCATTGCCATATTCATAAGTACCCATCGAAGAGCACGCTGATTCACCAGGGTGAAAAAGCAGAGACGCTGTATTACATCGTAAAAGGCTCAGTGGCAGTACTCATCAAGGACGAAGAAGGGAAAGAGATGATCCTCTCTTACCTCAACCAGGGCGATTTCATCGGTGAGTTAGGCCTGTTTGAAGAAGGCCAGGAACGCAGCGCGTGGGTACGGGCAAAAACCGCTTGTGAAGTTGCTGAAATCTCTTATAAAAAATTCCGTCAGCTGATCCAGGTTAACCCGGACATCCTGATGCGTCTCTCTTCGCAAATGGCGCGTCGTCTGCAGGTTACCTCTGAGAAAGTCGGCAACCTGGCGTTCCTCGACGTCACCGGTCGTATCGCTCAGACCCTGCTGAACCTGGCGAAACAACCTGACGCGATGACCCACCCGGACGGGATGCAGATCAAAATCACCCGTCAGGAAATCGGCCAGATCGTCGGCTGCTCCCGTGAAACCGTGGGCCGTATCCTGAAGATGCTGGAAGATCAGAATCTGATCTCCGCACACGGCAAAACCATTGTCGTTTACGGTACCCGCTAATCCAGCCCAAACGGCGTATTGCGTCATGCAGTACGCCGTTTTTGTTTTCCCCCTATGTGGCGCAGGCTGATTTACCACCCGGAAGTCAACTATGCACTGCGGCAAACGCTGGTGCTGTGTCTGCCCGTTGCCATTGGTCTACTGCTCGGCCACCTCCAGCAGGGGTTGCTGTTCTCGCTGGTGCCCGCCTGCTGCAACATTGCCGGGCTTGATACCCCGCATAAGCGTTTCTTCAAGCGTCTGATCATCGGCGGCTGCCTGTTCGCCGGATGTAGTCTCGCCGTTCAGTTGCTGCTGGCGCGTGATGTGCCTTTGCCACTGATTCTGACCGGGCTAGCGCTGCTGCTTGGCGTCACGGCAGAGATCAGCGCGCTACACGGACGACTGCTGCCCGCCTCGCTAATTGCCTCCATTTTTACCCTCAGCCTGGCAGGGAATATGCCCATCTGGCAGCCATTATTGATCTACGCGCTGGGGACATTATGGTACGGGCTATTCAACTGGTGGTGGTTCTGGATGTGGCGCGAGCAGCCGCTACGCGAGTCGCTCAGCCTGCTTTACCGTCAGCTTGCCGACTACTGCGAAGCCAAATACAGCTTGCTCACCCAGCATACCGATCCCACCACCGCGCTGCCGCCGCTGCTGACTCGCCAGCAAAAGGTGGTGGATCTGATTTCCCAGTGCTACCAACAGCTGCACATGCTGGCGGCGAACCAGCACAATGACTACAAGCGGCTGCTGCGCGCTTTCCAGGTTGGGCTGGATTTGCAGGAGCATATCTCCGTCAGCCTGCACCAGCCGGAAGAGGTGCAGAAGCTGGTTGAACGCAGCCATGCGGAAGCGGTGATCCGCTGGAATGCCCGGACGGTAGCCGCACGCCTGCGCGTGCTGGCGGACGATATTCTCTATCACCGCTACCCTACCCGCTTCAACATGGATAAACAGATTGGCGCGCTGGAGAAAATTGCCGACCAGCACCCGGATAACCCGGTGGGTCAGTTCTGTGCCTGGCACTTCAGCCGCATTGCCCGCGTGCTACGCTCCCAGCGCCCGCTGTACCCGCGTAACCTGATGGCCGACAAAGAACGCCGTCTGCCGCTGTTCCCGGCGCTCAAAAGCTATCTGTCATTGAAGTCTCCGGCCCTGCGTAACGCCGCGCGTCTCAGCGTGATGCTGAGCATCGCCAGCCTGATGGGCGCGGCGCTGCATCTGCCGAAACCGTACTGGATCCTGATGACGGTGCTGCTGGTCACGCAAAACGGTTACGGCGCGACCCGGGTGCGAATTTTCCACCGAGCAGCGGGTACCCTTGCCGGGCTGGTGATCGCCGCCGTGGCCCTGCACTTCCACACGCCGCAGGGCTGGGCGCTAACGGGCATGCTGATAGTGACGTTAGTGAGCTACCTGATTATTCGTCGCAGCTACGGTTGGGCGACCGTCGGCTTTACCATCACCGCGGTATACACCCTGCAAATCCTGACGCTTAATGGCGAAGAGTTTATTGTCGCCCGCTTTATCGACACCATCATTGGCTGCCTGATCGCCTTTGGCGGCATGATTTGGCTATGGCCGCAGTGGCAGAGCGGCCAGTTGCGCCAGAACGCCCAGGCGGCGCTGGAGGCCGATCAGGACGCTATCCGCCTGATCCTCAGCCCCGACCCACAGGCACCGAAGCTGGCCTACCAGCGCATGCGCGTCAACCAGGCACACAACACGCTGTACAACACGCTGAACCAGGCGATGCAGGAGCCGGGCTTTAATTCACGTTATCTTGAAGATATGAAACTGTGGGTGACCCACAGCCAGTTTATCGTCGAGCACATCAATGCCATGACGACGCTGGCGCGCGAGCACAATATGTTGACGCCTGATTTGGCGCAGCAGTACCTGGAGTCGTGTGAGATTGCTCTACAACGCTGTCAGCAGCGTCTGGAATACGATGAAGCGGGGAGCAGCGGCGAGGTCAACATTATGGAAGCGCCGGATTCACTGTCCCACGGGCCGTTAAGCACCATGGAACAGCATCTCCAGCGAATTCTGGGGCACCTGAACACCATGCACACTATTTCGTCGGTGGCCTGGCGCCAGCGCCCACGGCACGGCGGCTGGTTAAAGCGGCAAACTAGCTAACAATTTTCGCGACGGCCTGGGCAAAGCGCTGCATGCCTTCGTCGATATCCACCTCTTCCACCACCAACGAGGGGGCAAAGCGCATCACGTCCGGGCCGGCATTCAATACCATCACACCGACATCCGCTGCCGCATACAAGAAGTCGCGCGCGCGGCCTTTGTACTTCGCGTTCAACTCGGCGCCAATCAGCAGCCCCATCCCGCGCACATCGCTGAAGACATCGTATTTCGCGTTAATCTGTTGCAGATGCTGAACAAAGCGCTCGCGCTTAGCACTGACGCCGTTAAGCACTTCCGGCGTGTTGATAATATCGAAGGCCGCACCGGCGACCGCACAGGCCAGCGGGTTACCACCGTAGGTAGAGCCGTGCGAACCGACGTGGAAAGCGCTGGCAATATCGTTGGTTGTCAGCATGGCGCTCACCGGGAAGCCGCCGCCCAGCGCTTTAGCGCTGGTCAGAATGTCCGGCGTCACGCCGTAGTGCATGTAAGCAAACAGCGAACCGGTACGCCCCATGCCGCTCTGCACTTCATCAAAGACCAGCAGCGCCTGATGCTTGTCACACAGGTCGCGCAACCCTTTGAGGAATTCAGGTGTCGCCGCCTGCACGCCGCCTTCGCCCTGAATCGGCTCCACCACCACCGCGCAGGTGTGGTCATCCATCACCGCTTCCACCGCGTGCAGATCGTTAAACGGCACGTGAACAATATCGGCAGGTTTAGGGCCGAAACCGTCGGAGTACTTCGGCTGACCGCCGACGGAGACGGTAAACAGCGAACGCCCGTGGAAGGCGTTATGGAAGGCGATAATTTTGGTTTTGTACGGACTATGGCGGGTTGAAGCGTAGTAACGCGCCAGTTTAAAGGCGGTCTCGTTGGCTTCAGTGCCGGAGTTCATGAACACCACGCGCTCGGCGAATGTGGCGTCAACCAGCTTCTGGCCCAGACGCAGCGCCGGTTCGTTGGTAAACACGTTGCTGGTGTGCCACAGGGTTTCGCCCTGGGTTTTCAGCGCCTCAACCAGCGCCGGATGACAGTGGCCCAGCGCCGTCACCGCGATACCGCCAGCAAAATCAACGTACTCTTTGCCTTGCTGATCCCAGACGCGACTGCCTTTTCCCTTCACCGGAATAAACTCCGCCGGTGCATAGATTGGCAAAATGACCTGATCGAAGGTCGCGCGGGTGATCGCAGGTTGTTTGTTTACCATGTCATGCCCTTCTTCAAACGATGCAGCAATGAGTGTGAAAATCTATCCACAAAATATGCATAAAAAATCACATCATAGCAACTACTATCGCTGGAGAAAGTTGGCCAGTAGCTGGTGCCCTTGTTCGCTAAGAATGCTTTCCGGGTGGAACTGAACGCCTTCCAGATCCCACTCGCGATGACGAATGCCCATGATTTCCCCGCTTTCACTGCGGGCGGTGACCTCAAAGCAGTCGGCCAGCGTATCGGGATCAACCAGCAAAGAGTGATAGCGGGTCACGGTCAGCGGGTTATTCAAACCACGAAAAACGCCCTGCTGCTGATGGGTAATTGGCGACGTTTTGCCGTGCATGACCTGCTGTGCGCGAACGATATGCGCGCCAAACGCCTGCGCGATGGCCTGATGACCTAAGCAAACACCGAGGATAGGAAGGATGCCCGCGTAGTGGCGGATGACATCAAGAGAGATACCGGCATCGTCCGGCGTGCAGGGGCCGGGTGAGATCACGATTTTTTCAGGCGCCAGTTGCTCGATGTCATCAAGGGTGATGTCATCGTTACGTCTGACCACTACGCTGGCCCCCAGTTCGCAAAAATACTGGTAGAGGTTCCAGGTAAAGGAATCGTAATTATCAATCAGCAGGATCATGGCGGCTCCGGTCATTTATCTGCCGCCATTCTACCGAGTGTGGAGTGCTTTAGCGATACGGGCGGCAGCCTCATGCCTGACGCCGCCCGGCCTGACTTACGGCAGCACCTTCGCCGACAGGATCACAATCGGTTTGGTCGGCACATTCTGGTACGGCCCAACGTTGTGGCTCGGCACTTGGGAGATTTTATCTGCCACGTCCATGCCCTTCACCACTTTACCGAATACCGCGTAACCAAAATCACGCTGGCCGTGGTCAAGGAAGGCATTGTCAGCCACGTTAATGAAGAACTGGCTGGTTGCGCTATCTTTATCCGCAGTACGCGCCATCGCGATGGTGCCACGGGTGTTACGCAGGCCGTTGTCGGCTTCGTTTTTGATCGGCGCGTTAGGCTGCTTCTGCTGCATCTGCTCGTTAAAGCCGCCGCCCTGAACCATAAAGCCCGGGATCACGCGGTGGAAGGTGGTGTTGTTGTAGAAACCGCTATTAACGTAGTTCAGGAAGTTTTCAACGGAAACCGGCGCTTTCTGGCTATCCAGCTGCAGCTCGATATTGCCTGCGGAGGTGGTCAGCAGCACGTGCGGATTCGTAGTGGCTGCAAAAGCCGCAGGAGCCATCGCCGAGAGAGCAAAAACAGCCGCCACGGCCGCCAGAGTTGATTTGAGCATGAGAATTCCTTTAACAGGTGCAGTAGAGAAAGCGAGTGGCTTGATTCTAAAGAGGGATAGCCCCTCAGGCCAGTGCTTTACCAAAGTTTACGCGGATGTAACGCTCATAATGAGCAGGGTAAGAATTCACGAGCTTGATTTTGTGATCTAGATCACAATGAAAAGTGTAATACGCCAACGTTTGCGTAATAAAACTATGAATACATCACCTCAGTGACTAAAATCTGCCCGCTCAGCGCAGTGTCAACGCGCTTTACACAACTATTCACAGGCCAGTCATGACTAACAGCAATCGTATCAAGCTCACATGGATCAGCTTCTTCTCCTACGCCCTTACCGGTGCGTTGGTGATCGTCACCGGGATGGTGATGGGAAACATCGCCGATTACTTCAATCTGCCCGTTTCCAGCATGAGTAACACCTTTACCTTCCTGAACGCTGGGATCCTGATCTCGATTTTCCTCAACGCCTGGTTGATGGAAATCGTTCCGCTGAAAACGCAGCTGCGTTTTGGCTTTATCCTGATGGTGCTGGCGGTCATTGGTCTGATGACCAGCCATAGCCTGGCGCTGTTCTCCGCCGCCATGTTCGTACTGGGGCTGGTCAGCGGGATCACCATGTCGATTGGTACCTTCCTCATCACCCACATGTATGAAGGGCGTCAGCGCGGCGCGCGTCTGCTGTTTACCGACTCCTTCTTCAGCATGGCGGGGATGATCTTCCCAATGCTCGCCGCCTGGCTGCTGGCCCGTACCATTGAGTGGTACTGGGTATACGCCTGCATTGGCCTGATCTACGTGGCCATCTTCGTGCTGACCCTCGGCTGCGACTTCCCGGTTCTGGGTAAAAAAGCGCAGAACAACGACCAGCCGATCGTGAAAGAGAAGTGGGGCATTGGTGTGCTGTTCCTGTCCATCGCCGCGCTGTGCTACATCCTCGGCCAGTTGGGCTTTATCTCTTGGGTACCGGAATACGCCAAAGGCCTGGGCATGAGCCTGAACGATGCCGGCAAACTGGTCAGCGACTTCTGGATGTCTTACATGTTTGGTATGTGGGCCTTCAGCTTTATCCTGCGTTTCTTCGATCTGCAGCGCATCCTGACCGTGCTGGCCGGTATTGCCACCGTGATGATGTACCTGTTCAACCACGGCGAACCGCAGCACCTGGCATGGTTTATCCTGACTCTGGGCTTCTTCTCCAGCGCTATCTATACCTCAATTATTACGCTGGGCTCCCTGCAGACCAAAATCGCCTCACCAAAACTGGTTAACTTTGTGCTGACCTGCGGCACCATCGGCACCATGCTGACCTTCGTGGTTACCGGGCCTATCGTTGCCCATAGCGGCCCGCTGGCGGCGTTGACGACCGCAAACGGTCTGTACGCCGTGGTGTTCGTCATGTGTCTAATCCTCGGCTTTGTGAGCCGTCATCGCCAGCACGCGGCGTCAGCCTCTCACTAATCCGCTTCGCCCCTTTTCACCATGAAAAGGGGCGCTTCTTGTCCTCGTTTTCCGCGCCTGCCAAATCGCCGTTTATTTACCCTTTCCGCACAAAAAACAAACAGCAAATAAAGTTGAGTATTTTCCGCAACTTACAAAAACACTTAAAAATCATCACCCTACTCATTAAGGGGTAGGCAAAGGCTAAATTGATTTGAATCAATAATCCCACTAGCTGAATCGTTAAGGTAGGCAGTATTAGAATAGAAATCGAGGCAAAAATGAGCAAAGTCAGACTCGCAATTATCGGTAATGGCATGGTCGGCCACCGCTTTATCGAGGATCTTCTCGATAAATCCGACGCCAGCCAGTTTGATATTACCGTCTTCTGTGAAGAACCCCGCATCGCCTACGACCGCGTACACCTCTCTTCCTACTTCTCACACCACACGGCGGAAGAGCTGTCGCTGGTGCGCGAAGGCTTCTATGAGAAGCACGGCGTGAAGGTGCTGGTCGGCGAGCGCGCCATCACCATCAACCGTAAAGAGAAGGTGATCCATTCCAGCGCGGGTCGTACCGTTTTTTACGACAAACTGATTATGGCAACCGGCTCCTACCCGTGGATCCCGCCTATCAAAGGGTCTGAAACTCAGGATTGCTTCGTTTACCGTACGATTGAAGATCTGAACGCCATTGAATCCTGCGCGCGCCGTAGCAAACGCGGCGCGGTAGTGGGCGGCGGCCTGCTTGGCCTCGAAGCGGCTGGCGCGCTGAAAAACCTCGGCGTCGAAACCCACGTGATCGAATTCGCACCCATGCTGATGGCCGAACAGCTCGACCAGATGGGCGGCGAGCAGCTGAAGCGCAAAATCGAAAGCATGGGCGTGAAGGTTCACACCAGCAAAAACACCAAAGAGATCGTTCAGGAAGGCGAAAACGCGCGTAAAACCATGCGTTTCGCCGACGGCAGCCAGCTGGAAGTCGACTTTATCGTTTTCTCCACCGGTATTCGCCCGCGTGACAAACTGGCTACCCAGTGCGGTCTGGAAGTCGCCCAGCGCGGCGGGATCATGATTAACGACCGCTGCCAGACCTCCGACCCGGATATCTACGCTATCGGCGAATGCGCCAGCTGGAAAAACCGCGTCTACGGTCTGGTTGCGCCGGGCTACAAAATGGCTCAGGTTGCCGTTGACCACATCCTCGGCAGCGAAAACAGCTTCCAGGGCGCGGATATGAGCGCCAAGCTGAAGCTGCTGGGCGTTGACGTGGGCGGCATTGGCGATGCGCATGGCCGTACGCCGGGCGCACGCAGCTACGTCTACCTCGATGAAAGCAAAGAGGTCTACAAACGCCTGATCGTCAGCCAGGACAACAAAACGCTGCTCGGCGCGGTTCTGGTGGGCGACACCAGCGACTTTGGCAACCTGCTGCAGCTGGCGCTGAACGCGATTGAGCTGCCGGAAAACCCGGACGCGCTGATTCTGCCCGCGCATGCCAGCGGCGGTAAGCCGTCTATCGGCGTGGATAAACTGCCGGACAGCGCGCAAATCTGCTCCTGCTTTGACGTGACCAAAGGCGACCTGGTCGCCGCCATCAACAAAGGCTGCCATACCGTCGCGGCGCTGAAAGCCGAAACCAAAGCCGGTACCGGCTGCGGCGGCTGTATCCCGCTGGTCACCCAGGTGCTCAACGCCGAGCTGGCGAAACAGGGCATCGAAGTGAACAACAACCTCTGTGAACACTTCGCGTTTACCCGTCAGGAGCTGTATCACCTGATTCGTGTAGAAGGCATCAAAACCTTCGACGAACTGCTGGCGAAATACGGCAAAGGCTACGGTTGTGAAGTGTGTAAACCAACCGTCGGTTCCCTGCTGGCCTCCTGCTGGAATGAATACATCCTGAAGCCGCAGCATACGCCGCTGCAGGACACCAACGACAACTTCCTCGCCAATATCCAGAAAGACGGCACCTATTCCGTTATTCCGCGCTCTGCGGGCGGTGAAATCACCCCGGAAGGTCTGGTAGCTGTGGGCCGTATCGCGCGTGAATTCAACCTGTACACCAAAATCACCGGTTCCCAGCGTATCGGCCTGTTCGGCGCGCAGAAAGACGACCTGCCGGAAATCTGGCGTCAGCTCATTGAAGCCGGCTTCGAAACTGGTCACGCCTATGCCAAAGCGCTGCGTATGGCGAAAACCTGCGTAGGCAGCACCTGGTGCCGTTACGGCGTCGGCGACAGCGTCGGCTTCGGCGTTGAGCTGGAAAACCGCTACAAGGGCATCCGTACGCCGCACAAGATGAAGTTTGGCGTCTCCGGCTGTACCCGCGAGTGTGCGGAAGCGCAGGGCAAAGACGTTGGCATTATCGCGACAGAAAAAGGCTGGAACCTGTACGTCTGCGGCAACGGCGGCATGAAACCGCGCCACGCGGATCTGCTGGCGGCGGACCTCGATCGCGACACGCTGATCAAGTACCTCGACCGCTTTATGATGTTCTACATCCGCACCGCCGATAAGCTGACGCGTACCGCGCCGTGGCTGGATAACATGGAAGGCGGTATCGACTACCTGCGTTCCGTGATCATCGACGACAAGCTGGGCCTGAACGAGCATCTGGAAGAAGAGATCGCTCGCCTGCGCGACGCGTTTGCCTGTGAATGGACCGAAACGGTCAACGACCCGGCCGCTCAGGTTCGTTTCAAACACTTTATCAACAGCGAGCAGCGTGACCCGAACGTGCAGGTGGTTCCTGAACGTGCCCAGCACCGCCCGGCCACGCCGTACGAACGCATTCCGGTAACTCTGGTGGAGGAAAACGCATGAGCCAGTGGGTAAATATCTGCAAGATTGACGCGATTGTGCCAGCCACCGGCGTCTGCGCCCTGCTGGGCGACCAGCAGGTGGCGGTGTTCCGCCCCTACGCCGATAATCAGGTGTTCGCCATCAGCAACATCGACCCTTTCTTCGAGTCGAGCGTGCTGTCCCGCGGCCTGATTGCCGAACACCAGGGCGAACTGTGGGTCGCCAGCCCGCTGAAAAAGCAGCGCTTCCGCCTGCGTGACGGCCTGTGCATGGAAGACGAAAGCCATTCCGTCGCCCATTACGACGTGCGCGTCAAAGACGGTCTGGTACAGCTAAAGGCCTGATCGTTTTCGGCATAAGTAATAGCAAAAACTTATGACCTTAACGGGGTAACAGCAGGAAAAATCGTGTATTCCATACGATGTCTGCTGTTATCCTTACCCGCATTATTCATTCCCCGCATTTCTATTGTTAATTCCGTGAGGTTGCCCCGTGGATCACTTACCCATCTTTTGCCAACTGCGCGATCGCGACTGTTTGCTGGTCGGCGGCGGCGATGTTGCCGAGCGCAAGGCGCGTCTGCTGCTGGACGCGGGCGCGCGCCTGACGGTAAACGCGCGGGATTACGTTCCGCAGTTCCACGTCTGGGCAGATGCGGGGATGCTGACGCTCGTCGAGGGCGACTTCCAGCCAGCGCTGCTTGATCCTTGCTGGCTCGCGATCGCCGCCACTGACGACGACGCGGTAAACCAGCAGGTGAGCGACGAAGCGGAAGTACGCCGTATTTTCTGTAACGTGGTCGATGCCCCGAAAGCCGCAAGCTTTATCATGCCATCGATTATTGACCGCTCGCCGCTGATGGTCGCCGTCTCCTCCGGCGGCACTTCCCCGGTGCTGGCGCGTCTGCTGCGCGAAAAGCTCGAGGCGATGCTACCTCAACATCTGGGCCAGGTGGCGCACTATGCCGGCCAGCTGCGCGCGCGGGTGAAAAAGCAGTTTGCCACAATGGGTGAACGCCGCCGTTTCTGGGAAAAACTCTTTGTGAACGATCGTCTGGCGCAGTCGCTGGCGAACCAGGATCAGAAGGCAGTAGAAGACGAAACCGAACAGTTACTGAATACCCCGCTGGACCATCGGGGTGAAGTGGTCCTAGTCGGTGCCGGGCCGGGGGACGCCGGATTGCTGACGCTTAAGGGGCTACAGCAGATCCAACAGGCGGACGTGGTCGTGTATGACCGTCTGGTTTCCGACGATATTATGAATCTGGTGCGTCGCGATGCCAATCGCGTATTTGTCGGCAAACGCGCAGGCTATCACTGCGTGCCGCAGGACGAGATCAACCAAATCCTGCTGCGTGAAGCGCAACAAGGCAAACGCGTGGTACGTCTGAAAGGCGGCGATCCGTTTATCTTTGGTCGTGGCGGTGAGGAGCTGGAAACCCTGTGCCAGGCGGGTATTCCGTTCTCAGTCGTACCGGGAATTACCGCGGCGTCCGGCTGCTCGGCCTACTCTGGCATTCCTCTCACCCACCGCGACTACGCCCAGAGCGTACGTCTGGTCACCGGCCACCTGAAAACCGGCGGCGAGCTGGACTGGGAAAATCTGGCGGCAGAGAAACAAACGCTGGTGTTTTATATGGGGCTGAATCAGGCCACTACCATCCAGCAGAAGCTCATTGAACACGGCATGCAGGCCGATATGCCGGTCGCTATTGTGGAGAACGGTACGGCAGTTAACCAGCGTGTCGTCGACGGTCAGCTGACACAGCTCGGCGAGCTGGCGCAGCAGATGGCTAGCCCGGCGCTGATTATCGTTGGCCGAGTGGTGGCCTTACGTGAACAGCTAAACTGGTTCTCAAATCACTAACACAAAAAAACCGGGATAATCCCGGTTTTTTTATTCTCTCGCCCGGCCAAACAACACAACGCCGGGTATGCCCTATGCTTACGGCTTGCTCACGAAACCAATCGCTTCGTACACCGCCTTCAGCGTCTCGGAAGCACGCGCGCTGGCCTTTTCCGCACCCTCTTTCATGATCTTCTGCAAGAAGGCCTCATCATTGCGGTAGCGGTTATAGCGCTCCTGCAGCTCGCTCAGCATCCCGGAAACCGCTTCGGCAACTTCCCCTTTCAGGTGGCCATACATCTTGCCTTCGAAGTGTTTCTCCAGCTCTGGGATGCTCTGACCGGTGACGCCAGACAGAATATCCAGCAGGTTAGACACGCCCGCTTTCTCTTTCAGGTCATAGCGAATTACCGGCGGCTCTTCGGAATCGGTCATCGCACGTTTGATCTTCTTAACCACCGATTTCGGGTCTTCCAGCAGGCCAATCACGTTGTTGCGGTTGTCATCGGACTTGGACATTTTCTTGGTCGGTTCAAGCAGTGACATCACGCGTGCGCCGGACTTCGGAATAAACGGCTCTGGGACTTTAAACACGTCGCCGTAGATAGCGTTGAAACGCTGGGCGATATCACGGCTCAGCTCAAGGTGCTGCTTCTGGTCTTCACCCACCGGCACCTGGTTGGTTTGATACAGCAGGATATCCGCCGCCATCAGCACCGGATAATCGAACAGACCGGCGTTGATGTTTTCCGCATAACGCGCGGATTTATCTTTGAACTGAGTCATACGGCTCAACTCACCGAAATAGGTGTAGCAGTTCAGCGCCCAGCCCAGCTGCGCGTGCTCCGGCACGTGAGACTGTACGAAGATGGTGCTTTTCTCCGGGTCGATACCACAGGCCAGATACAGCGCTAAGGTGTCGAGCGTGGCTTTACGCAGCGCCTGCGGATCCTGACGAACGGTAATCGCGTGCTGGTCAACGATGCAGTAGATGCAGTGATAGTCGTCTTGCATATTGACCCACTGACGCAGCGCACCCATGTAGTTACCGATAGTCAGTTCACCTGACGGCTGTGCGCCGCTAAATACGATGGGCTTAGTCATGTTCTGATTCCTGATTTTCACTGTTCGGAAGCCCAAGAGCGGGCAAAAGTTGGTTAAAGTGGTCGAAGACAACGTCCGGCTCGCTGAGCGCGATGGCTTCGCCATAGTTATAGCCGTAGGTCAGGCCGACGGAGGCGCAGCCCGCCGCTTTTGCGGCCTGAATATCGTTGCGTGAATCGCCAACACACAGCAGCGCTTGCGGCGTAATGGAGAGCTTCTCAGCGACTTTCAGCAGCGGCTCCGGATGCGGCTTCTTGTTTTGCACATCATCGCCGCCAATCACCACGGAGAAGTAGCTGTCGATGCCCAACGACGCCAGAATCGGCGCCACAAACGGCGTCGGCTTGTTGGTCACGACCGCCAGCGGCAGGCCGTTGGCGTGCAGCGCGGCCAACGTCTGCGCAACGTGCGGGAACAGGAAGCTGCCTTCTTCCGCAAATTCAGCATAATAGCGATCGAACAGGCGACGCAGCACGCGAAGCTGCTCATCCTGAGGAATATCGTGGCTATCGACGGACGGTTTGCCCTGCGCCGCACGCTGAGTCGCACGCTCCTGACGGGCCCAGTTCAGCGCTCGCTCCATCAGTACATCGGCACCGTTGCCAATCCAGGTGACCACGCGGTCTTCACCGGCGACCGGCAGTTCCAGCGCGTACAGCGCGCTATCCACCGCCGCCGTCAGCCCCGGCGCGCTATCGACTAACGTCCCATCGAGGTCAAACGCGACGCCGCGAATACTTTGCAATTTATCCATGACTTACCTTTGCCAGCTCACTGCGCATTTCATCAATGACTTTTTTGTAGTCAGGTTGGCCAAAAATCGCCGAACCGGCAACGAACATGTCCGCTCCCGCCGCCGCGATTTCACTAATGTTGTTCACTTTAACACCGCCGTCGACTTCAAGACGGATGTCATAGCCAGATTCATCAATACGGCGACGCACTTCACGCAGCTTCTCCAGCGTATGCGGAATAAAGGACTGGCCGCCGAAGCCCGGGTTCACCGACATCAGCAGAATAACGTCCAGCTTATCCATCACGTAGTCGAGATAGCTCAGCGGCGTGGCCGGGTTAAACACCAGCCCCGCCTTGCAGCCGTGCTCTTTAATCAGCTGCAGCGTGCGGTCAACGTGTTCGGAGGCTTCCGGGTGGAAGGTGATGATGCTGGCGCCTGCGGCGGCGAAGTCCGGAACCAGACGGTCCACCGGCTTCACCATCAGGTGTACATCGATAGGGGCGGTAATACCGTAGTCACGCAGCGCTTTCAGCACCATCGGCCCGATGGTCAGGTTCGGCACGTAATGGTTATCCATAACATCGAAATGAACCACATCCGCCCCGGCAGCCAGCGCACGCGCCGTGTCTTCTCCCAGGCGGGCAAAGTCGGCCGACAAAATTGAAGGGGCAATCAGGTACTGTTTCATCCGCATCTCCTCAGAGCCTATCCATTAGGGTCTTTAACGTTGTTTTTTATCCGGCAGGCGATACAGCGCCAGCAACTCGTCCACCTTTTTACGCGTGCCGCCGTTGCGGCTAATGCTGCGTCGAACCTTCACGACGTGCATCTGCGTTGCGTTTTTATACCATTCCAGCGTTAGCGGCGTACGGTGGTTTGAGATAAGCACCGGTATTCGCTTCGCCATCAGTTCTTCCGCTTTCTGCGCCAGAACTTCCTGCTGCTGCAGGCTAAAGCTATTAGTGTGGTAGGCCGTAAAATTCGCCGTCGCCGACAGCGGCGCGTACGGCGGATCGCAGTAAACCACAGCATTCTTCCCGGCGCGCTTCATACAGTCTTCATAAGACTCGCAGTAGAACTCGGCATTTTGCGCTTTTTCAGCAAAGTGGCGTAGCTCGGCTTCCGGGAAGTAAGGTTTCTTATAGCGCCCAAACGGGACGTTAAACTCACCGCGCAGATTGTAACGGCACAGGCCGTTGTAGCCGTGGCGGTTGAGGTACAAAAACAGCACCGCGCGACGGAACAAGTCGGTGCTGGCGTTAAACTCTTCGCGGTACTGATAGTAGCGCTCAGCGTTATTGCTCTCGGGCACAAACAGCATCCGCGCCTGCTCAACGTACTCATCGGCGCGCGTTTTAACAATTTTATAGAGCTCAATGAGGTCGCTGTTGATATCAGCCAGAATATAACGCGAAAAATCGGTATTCAGGAATACCGATCCAGCACCAACGAAGGGTTCAACCAGGCAATCACCTTTCGGCAGATGGCCTTGAATTTCATCGAGCAGTGGGTACTTCCCCCCTGCCCATTTCAAAAAAGCGCGATTTTTTTTCATGCGGCCTGACTACTTACACTCTCTCCGGCTGTGGAGAAAGCTCCGACAGCATCCTGCGCTTCTACGCCCCGCTCATACCCAATGGTACAAGCGGGGCGGTTGCTAACGAAACGGCGATTACTTCAGGTCAGATTGAACCTGATGCAGCGGTTTCGCCCACGGGTTTTTCGCCTGTACGTCGGCTGGCAGCGTGGTCACGGCGCGTTTGGCATCATCTTTCGATGCGTAGATGCCGCTGACTAGAACATACCACGGCTGGCCGTTACGAGAGGTTTCATACACCACGTAGTTTTTCAGGTTCTCTTTCTTCGCCCAACCGTTCAGGTTGTCGTAGTTAGAAGAGGAACTGAGCTGCAGAGTGTAGTGCGAGCCTGAAGCTGATTTCAACGAACCGACATCGCCTGCGGACTTACCGGTTGCCGCTGCTGGGGCTGCCGTCGCGGCGGCGGTAGCAGCAGGAGCAGTGGTGCTGGCCGCTGGTTTCGCCGTTTCGGCTGCCGGCGCTTTAGTTGGCGCTGCGGCCGTCACGGTTTGCTTCGGCGCGGTCGTAACCGGCTTCGCTTCAGCAGGTTTGCTCTGCGCAGTCGTCGTCTGCGTTTTCGCAGGGGCAACAGGCTGAGGCTTGGCTTCGATGACCGTGTGCTTACGTTCCGGACGCGGAGCAGTCGCAGTCTGGCGCGGGGTTTCCGGCGCCGTTACCGCCGGACGCGCGCCGTTACGGATAGGTGCGACGGTCGCGGGTTCAGTCGGCAGCGTGGAATTGACCACGGCATTATCAATCTGGCCCTGCTGCTGAGTCAGCGCATTATTCAGATCGCCCTGCACTTCTACGCGCTGCTGTCCGTCCGGCGCAGCGGTTTGCTGGCCCTGGGTCGGCGTAGAGGAAATTGGCGGCAGCGAAACGTCCTGCTGCGGGTTCGCTTCCGGCGCAGGCTGGCTCTGGGTGACATTGGCCTGATCGACGTTATCGCCGCCAGACAGAGAAATACTCTTCTCACCAGAGGCGCTCTGATCGTTTGAAGACGGCGCTTTTAATGCCGAACCGATGCCGACGATCAGCACCAGCAGCACGACGACGCCCAGCCCCATCATGATGTATTGACGGGAAGCCGGCTTACGCGGTGCGACATTTTTACGTTTACGCGGGCGGCGCTCTACGACTTCTTCTGCATCACCCTCGTCGGCTTCGTCAGATTCCTCGTATTCGTCTTCCGGTTCAACTTCTTCACGTGCTTTGCGACTACGGGACGGACGACGCTCATCCGCATCGAGATCCACATCATCAAAGTTGATCTGTGGCTCGTTGTCACGATCGGAAGATTGACGAGAGCGACCAGTGCGACGATCGCTGGGATCGGGTTTCAGCTCGTCTTCTGGTTTAAATTCATCCATTTAACACCCCACTAAAAGGCTTATGCCACGACAATTGCACATCACCTGAAGTTAAAACACCGCGCGAACGCGGCTAGACCTTTCTTATAGTTGCGCCTGCTGAGTATCAGCAATAGCGCCAAGAACCACATCGTGGGATACGCCACCGCGTACCTCACTTTTCCCGATAGCCAACGGCAGCACTAAGCGCATTTCGCCAGCCAGGACTTTTTTATCTCGCAGCATATGTGGCAGATAGGCTTGCGCCGTCATCTCCTGCGGACCGGCGACCGGCAGACCCGCTCGCTTGAGCAGCGCGATGATACGCTGAGTATCCTGAGCGTCAAATTGGCCCAGTCGCTCAGCGGCATGAGCCGCCATCACCATACCCGCCGCCACGGCCTCGCCGTGCAGCCAGTTGCCATAGCCCATTTCGGCTTCAATGGCATGGCCAAACGTATGCCCAAGATTGAGTAAAGCACGTAACCCGGTTTCGCGCTCGTCGGCAGCGACAACATCGGCTTTCAGCTCACAACAACGGCGAATACAGTACGCCATTGCTTTTTCATCCAGCGCCATCAGCGCATCAATGTTATTTTCCAGCCAATCAAAGAACGGGGCATCCAGAATGATGCCGTACTTAATGACTTCAGCGAGGCCGGAAGAAAGTTCACGTTTCGGCAATGTTTTCAGGCAATTCAGGTCAACCACCACAGAGGCCGGCTGCCAGAATGCGCCAATCATGTTTTTGCCGAGAGGATGGTTGACCGCGGTTTTGCCGCCAACCGAAGAGTCCACCTGCGAAAGCAGAGTGGTAGGCACCTGGATAAAGCGCACGCCGCGCTGATAGCTCGCTGCCGCAAAACCGGTTAAGTCGCCAATCACACCGCCGCCCAGGGCGACAAGAGTGGTATCACGACCGTGTGGTTTTTGCAGAAGCGCGGTGAAGACGGTATCCATCACAGCCAGGCTTTTATACTGTTCGCCGTCCGGCAGAATGACGCTATCAACCTTCACGCCAGCCTGCTCGAGCACGGTTCGAACCTGGTCCAGATAAAGCGGTGCCAGCGTTTCGTTGGTGACCAGCATAACCTGATCGCCAGACTTGAGCGGTAAGAAGGAAGCTGGATCGTTAAACAAACCAGCCGCGATGGTAATCGGGTAACTACGTTCCCCGAGAGTTACTGTAAGCCTCTCCATAACGCGACGTCCACCTTAGTGACTTATATTCGCTGGCGTTCTACTTTTCTGGCCAGTATTAGTTGCTTTCCAGCATATGAATAATCTGGTTGGCGACAACTTTTGCGCTTTGATCGTCAGTGCGAATGGTGACGTCGGCAATCTCTTCGTACAGCGGATTACGTTCGTCAGCCAGCGCCTCGAGTACTTCACGCGGCGGCGTTTCGACCTGCAGCAGCGGGCGTTTTTTGTCACGCTGAGTGCGCGCTAGCTGTTTTTCAATGGTCGTTTCCAGGTAGACGACGACACCACGAGCGGAGAGACGATTGCGCGTTTCACGTGATTTTACAGAGCCACCGCCTGTCGCCAGAACAATACCCTGCTTTTCCGTTAACTCATTGATGATTTTTTCTTCGCGGTCACGGAAACCTTCTTCGCCTTCGACATCAAAGACCCAGCCCACGTCAGCGCCTGTTCGTTTCTCAATCTCTTGATCAGAATCGTAAAATTCCATATTGAGCTGTTGAGCCAGCTGGCGCCCAATAGTGCTTTTGCCGGCACCCATGGGCCCAACCAGAAAGATATTGCGTTTCTCTGCCATTTTTTTGGTACTACTAAGACTATTCGTTAATGATAAATCCGCGCCGCAGAACATCGCGCGTCGCTGGACATGAACTGAAACCTCTTATGCAATAGAGCGAGAGTCAGACTGAAAATTATCTCAATACTCCGGCTGGTTTGGCAACAGATTAAATCAGCAGACTACAGGAGAAGGAGCGGTGCGTACTGACACTCAAATCGGTACTCCTTGTATGCTAAATCTGGCCCCACGTCAAACTCGGGACACGCCTTCCCGCTGAAATTCGCCTGATTCTTCTCTGCTATTGCGCAGAAATAATACGTGGCGTGATAAACACCACCAGTTCACGTCGTTCATTATCCTTACCGTCACGGCGAAAAAGATGGCCCAACAACGGGATATCCCCAAGAAAAGGCACGCTGTCGCTGGCGTTTTTATTCTTTTGGGAAAAAATACCGCCTAGCGCCAGCGTCTCACCGCTTTTTACTTCCACCTGCGTTTCAATCTCCTGCTTATCAATCGCCAGGACTTCGCCATCCGCCTGTTGTAGGACCTGGCCCGGCATGTTTTCGCTGATGTGCAGCTTCAGCCGCACGCGACCGTTCTGTAACACCGTTGGCGTCACCTCCATGCCCAGTACCGCCTCTTTAAATTCCACTGACGTCGCGCCGCTTTCCCCACTCGACACCTGATACGGAATTTCGCTCCCCTGCTTGATGCTGGCAGGCTGGAGGTGCGAGGCGAGCAGGCGCGGGCTGGCGATAATATCCACCTTCTGTTTCTGCTCCAACGCAGAAAGCTCCAGCTCAAGCAGACGACCATTAATGCGGCCAATGTTGAACCCCGCGCGCGTGGTGGCGTCAGCCACCGAAAGATTGCTGCTTAGCGTGGTGATTTTACCTGCGCCAACGGTGCCTTCCGCATCGGCAAGACTCCACTTCACTCCCAGCTCACGCAGGCTGGTTTCATTAATGGTGACAATATGCGCCGCCAGCTCAACCTGACCGACGGGGATATCCATCTCTTTCGCCCACGCGCTGAACGCCGGCAGATGTTCACTATCGTCACGGACAATCAGGCGGTTGGTGCGTGTGTCGACGGTCAGCGTCCCACGCGCACTCAGGAGTTTGCCTCCGGACTTTGCCAGCTCAGCGGCATCGGCATAGTGCAACACGATGCTACTGTGGCTCAGCGGCAGCGTTTGCTGACGCCGCGTTTGTTCCGCCTGCGCTCGTGCCTGCTTCTCTTCACGCCAGCGCTGCGAATAAACGTAGATCACGCTTCCTTCCTGGTTCATCACCAGCCCGCTGCTGGTGATGACCGTCTGTAACGCCTGCTTCCACGGCAGATTACGTAACTGAAGCGAGAGCGTGCCCTGCACGTCAGGAGCTATCACCAGGTTTTTCTGTTCAAGGTCGGCCAGGCTTTGCAGCACCTGTGCCACCGGCACGTCGTCCACCACCAGCGTGACGTTTTTCGCCGGGCTCAGCAGCGGCAGAAGCAGCAGTATCAGCAGACTTATCCTTTTCATGATGGCTCGTTCCTTCTCTTTTCCATTGCCAGCGCTGCGGCTCGCAGCCCGTTCCAACGTCTACCGTCAGCTCATCCGGCGTGATTTCCGTTACACGCCACCCGGTCTTCAGTAGGGTGTCGTTTTCCAGACGTTGCCATGTCTCATCATCGCGCTGGACGATGCCCATCGTTCGTCCCCCCGCTTCAATCGTTCCACCAAAGCGCCAGAGATTGAGCTGCGCGCTGTGGCATGGATCGTCGACCGGTGCGAAAGGGTCACGCAGACCGCATAGCAGCGGAAGCGCAAGTAGAATGCCCAGTGGGATGTTAAGGTTCATGGTCATGCACCAGTCGAACGGTAAAGCGCAGCGTGCCGTTTTCCCCAGCCAGAGCAAACGCCGCCACCTGCATATCGCGCTCCGCCAGCAGTGAAAAGGTGTCAGCAACCAGCGGCCAGGGCGTATCGAGCACCAGCTCCCCTCCCTTGTCTGAAGGCTGCCAGCTCACCAGTCTGGCCCCGGCCCGCTGGAACGCCGCCGGAGAGAACGCGACGGAGGGAGGGACGGGCGACTCCACGCCTGCCTGCTGCCGAGGCAGAGACATCAGCCGATGCCAGCCCGCCACATACAGCGCATGCTGCCGCTGACGGGCTTCCTTTTCCTTCTCGAGCGTCAGGCTGATCTGCGTCATCCTGTAAAAACACAGTCCGATGCCCACCAACACTGCCATTATCCCGGCGATACGCAGCGCGTTCAGCATTGAGACCGCTCGCCAGCCATCAGGGAGTCGCATGCGCTATCTCCTCATTAAGCTGATAGCGCACCAGCCAGCGCCCGGTACTATCACGCTGAATTTTTCCCGGCTTCGCGGGCTGAAAACCGGGCACGGTCTCCAGGCGATGTTCAAGCTCCGTAAGGGCAGGAAAACGCGTCAGCGTTGCCGAGAGCGACAGCGTGCGGTCGCGATAATCCAGTTCATTCAGCCACGCCTGCGCGGGTATGCCCTCTGCCAACGTCGTGAGGCGAGCGGACCACGCCTGTGTTGCTTGTCGGCGAGCGTGCTTTTGTGCGTTTAGCGCCTGCTGCTTTGCCCGCTCAGCTTGCGCACGTTCGCGCAACGCCAGCTGCTGAGCTATCTGCCGCTCCGCAGCAATATGCATAGCATTCACCGTCCGCGCGGCTTGCCCGTTTAACCAGCAGAACAGCACCACAGCCGCGCCACACAGCCAGCATGCCACCACGCCCGCCCCCCAGCGACGAAGCTGCCGATAAAATCGTATCCGTCGCCACGGTAGAAAATTAACGGCCTGGTTCATCACATCACCGCCCCCATCGCCAGCCCGATCGCCACCGCAAACGCGTCGCCGCCGGCAGGCAACGGCGGCTGCTTTTGCGTGACGGCACTCCAGGGGTCAAAGTAAGGGTATTGCGTTTCCTCAGCCGTGCAGCACACCAGGCGAGGCGTGGTCATCTCGAGGTGTTCGCCCAGCATGGCGGCTTCATGCAGCGCACAGCTTCCCCACCGCTCCCCGCAGGCCCACAGCCACTGCCCGTCGCTGCGCCAGAGCAGCACGGTATCCGCTTCCGTTTGCAGCGGCATAAAAGATCGCAGCGCACAGGCATCCGGCGTAATCGCCGTTACCTGAAGACGCAGGCGGCGCGCCAGATGCTGTAATCGCGCGACGTCACGCTGCTGCGCGGCGGTGACGTTCCAGCATCCCTGCGGCTCCGCCAGATGGTAATCAAAGCACAGCGCCTGCGCGGGCATCTCCAGTTGCTGAGACATCGCGCTGGCAATCCACTGGTTTTGCTCATTTTCTCGCAATGCGATCGCCGCACGAGGCAGGCTTTTTTGTAACGTTCTATTGGCAGGAAACGCGATACTTACAGCATGCCGCCAGGGAAGTTCACGGCGCCATGCCGATAGGGCGGCGAACAGCGCATCGTCATCGGAGGAAGCCAGCGGCAGTTGCCACCAGCGGCGCAACGACCAGCCCTGACGGGCGCGCTGGAGAGCAACGATAAAAATATTATCTTGCTGAATATGCAGACCCATTTGCCAACAGTTGAAAGCCATTTCACGATTATCCTTACGTCACCGCAGGGTGACGGCTATATCAATGAATCAGGCTTGCCTTTATACTACCGCGCGTTTGTTTATAAACTGCCCAAATGACACTCAATGGGAAATCTCCGGTGAAGTTCGTAAAGTATTTATTCATCCTTGCAGTCTGTTGCATTCTGCTGGGAGCAGGCTCGATTTATGGCCTCTACAAATATATTGAGCCGCAGCTGCCAGACGTCGCTACGCTCAGAGACGTGCGCCTGCAGGTGCCCATGCAGGTCTATAGCGCAGACGGCGAGCTCATCGCACAGTACGGCGAAAAACGCCGTATTCCGATGACCCTTAGCCAGATCCCGCCGCAGATGGTGAAGGCGTTCATTGCCACCGAAGATAGCCGCTTCTACGAGCACCACGGGATTGACCCGATTGGTATCTTCCGTGCGGCCAGCGTCGCGCTGGTGAACGGCCACGCCTCTCAGGGGGCCAGTACCATTACTCAGCAGCTGGCGCGTAACTTCTTCCTTAGCCCTGAAAAGACGCTGATGCGTAAAATTAAGGAAGCGTTCCTGGCTATTCGCATCGAGCAGTTGCTGAGCAAAGATGAAATTCTCGAGCTGTATCTGAACAAGATCTACCTCGGCTACCGCGCCTACGGCGTGGGGGCGGCGGCGCAGGTTTACTTCGGTAAGCCAGCCGACCAGTTGAGCCTCAGTGAAATGGCGGTGATTGCCGGTCTGCCGAAAGCGCCGTCTACCTTTAACCCGCTTTACTCGCTGGACCGCGCCACCGCGCGTCGCAACGTGGTGCTGTCGCGTATGCTGAGTGAAGGCTATATCACCCAGGCGCAGTACGATCAGGCGCGCAGCGAAACTATTGACGCCAACTATCACGCGCCGGAAATCGCCTTCTCCGCGCCGTATCTCACTGAGATGGTGCGTCAGGATATGGTGAAACAATACGGCGAACAGGCCTATGAAGACGGCTACCGTGTTTACACCACCATCACGCGCAAAAATCAGCAGGCGGCCCAACAGGCGCTGCGTAATAACGTGATGGATTACGATATGCGCCACGGCTACCGCGGCCCGGCCAACGTGCTGTGGAAAGCGGGTGAAACGCCCTGGGACAGTAAGAAAATTCGTGCCTCGCTGCGTCCGCTGCCGTCTTACGGCCCGCTGTTGCCCGCCGTGGTGACAGCCGCGAATCCGCAGGAAGCGACGGTGGAACTGGCCGACGGTACTTCGGTGTCGATAGGCATGGAAGGCATGCGCTGGGCGCGTCCTTATCGTTCCGACACCGCGCAGGGCCCAACCCCGCGTAAGGTGACGGACGTGGTACAGGCTGGGCAGCAGATTTGGGTACGCCAGAACGGCGACAGCTGGTGGCTGGCACAGGTACCGGACGTCAATTCCGCGCTGGTGTCGATTAACCCGAAAAATGGCGCCATCATCGCGCTGGTGGGCGGCTTCGACTTCAACCAGAGCAAGTTCAACCGTGCGACTCAGGCGCTGCGTCAGGTTGGTTCCAACATCAAGCCCTTCCTCTACACCGCCGCGATGGATAAAGGCTTAACGCTGGCCAGTATGCTCAACGACGTGCCTATCTCCCGTTGGGATGCCGGCGCCGGTTCTGACTGGCAGCCGAAAAACTCCCCGGCAGAATACGCGGGCCCTATTCGCCTGCGTCAGGGGCTGGGGCAGTCGAAGAACGTAGTGATGGTGCGCGCGATGCGAGCAATGGGCGTGGATTATGCGGCAGAATATCTGCAGCGTTTTGGCTTCCCGGCGGAAAACATCGTGCATACCGAATCGCTGGCCTTAGGTTCCGCCTCGTTCACGCCGCTACAGGTCGCGCGTGGCTACGCGGTGATGGCGAACGGCGGCTTCCTGGTTGACCCTTATTACATCAGCAAAATTGAAAATGACCAGGGCGGCGTGCTGTTTGAAGCGAAGCCGAAAATTGCCTGTGCCGAGTGCAACCTGCCGGTAATCTACGGTGATACGCCGAAGTCGAACGTGCTGGAGAATCAGGACGTGGAAGACGTCGCCATCTCACAGACCCCGCAAAACGCCACCGTTCCAATGCCGGAACTGGAGCAGGCAAACCAGCAGTTGGTGGCTCAGAGCGGCGGCCAGGAGTACGCGCCGCACGTGATTAACACCCCGCTGGCATTCCTGATTAAGAGCGCGCTGAATACCAACATCTTCGGCGAGCCGGGCTGGCAGGGTACCGGCTGGCGCGCAGGCCGCGACCTGGGTCGTCACGATATCGGCGGTAAGACCGGGACCACCAACAGTTCGAAAGATGCCTGGTTCTCCGGCTACGGGCCGGATGTGGTCACCTCAGTGTGGATTGGCTTTGACGATCATCGTCGCGATCTGGGGCGCACAACCGCCTCTGGCGCGATCAAAGATCAGATTTCCGGTTACGAAGGCGGCGCGAAGAGCGCGCAGCCAGCCTGGGATGCGTTTATGAAACAGGTGCTGGCGGGCGTGCCGGAACAGCCGCTGACGCCGCCGCCGGGCGTGGTGACGGTCAACATCGACCGCAGCACCGGGCAGCTTGCCAACGGTGGCAGCAGCCGCCAGGAGTACTTCATTGACGGAACGCAGCCGACACAACAGGCGGTTCACGAGGTGGGGACTGAAGTGATTGATAACGGGGAAACCCACGAGTTGTTCTGATGTCGTGGCGGAATTTTCGCTGTCCATCAGACGAATAAAAAAGGCGCCGCTGGCGCCTTTTTTATGACAATCTGCCCTGGGCCTTCAGCCACTCTCGTAGCAGGAACAGCGCGCTGACGTTACGCGCTTCGTTAAAGTCAGGATCGTCGAGCAGATCCATCAGGTTAGCCAGCGGCCAGCGTACCTGCGGCAGCGGTTCCGGCTCATCACCCGGCAGCGATTCTGGATACAGATTTTCCGCCACCACGATGTTCATTTTGCTGGAGAAGTAAGATGGCGCCATGCTCAGTTTTTTCAGAAACGTTAGCTCATGCGCGCCAAAACCCACCTCTTCTTTCAGCTCACGGTTTGCCGCCTGCATCACCGTTTCGCCTGGGTCAATCAGTCCTTTGGAAAAGCCCAGCTCGTAGGATTCGGTACCCACCGCGTATTCACGAATCAGAATAATATGGTCGTCGACAATCGGCACAATCATGACCGCTTCACGTGAGGACGGTTTCATACGTTCATAAACGCGACGAACGCCGTTGCTGAATTCCAGGTCAACGCTTTCCACATTAAACAGGCGAGATTGCGCCACGGTTTCAACATGCAGGATGGTAGGTTTCTGTAATGATTTGCTCATTGGGCCGGGTCTTTGCAGTGGTGACTTTTATCATTGTGCGATAGCGATGAGGTTCCGGCAATGTATAAAGCGTTTTATTTACATCATTGCAACCTTTATCCACCCATCTCTCATTTCTGGATAAATGTCAAGAGCTTGAATTGCAATTGAGAATTTACTGATACTCGTCAGAGGATGGGTTTGTTATGCTTACGTTTTGCGAGAGTCTATAAACTCTTTATAGTACCTCTGTAATACGTGCCGATGGTTTATAAGAAAAGCGGGCGACTCAAGAGACCTCTAAGAAAAAGTATGATGGGAAAAGCATGGGCACATTGATGATCTTTACCGTAGCGATACTGATCTGCGCCGTGCTGGTCGGTTGGCTCTTGCGTAAAAGAACAAAACGCCTTCAATTACCGTGGCTGCACCTTTTTCCGGGCGCAACCACGCGGAAACTGACCGATGAAGAGCGCCAGGGCGTTGAAAACTATCTGGGCGATCTGAACCGCGATTTGCAGGTTCCGGCGTCCGGCTCAACGATCGCGCCAACGGCGCTGACGCTCAATGCGCAAAGCGGGACCGTGTTCACGCTGACTCGCGCGATCACGCGCTACGGTATTACCACCGACGACCCGAATAAATGGCGCTATTTCCTCGACTCCGTGGAAGTACACCTGCCGCCGTTCTGGGAACAACATATTACCGATGAAAACAGCATTGAGCTTATCGTCACCGACGATATGCCACTGGTCATCGGGCTCAACGGCCATTCACTTAAGTCCTACTCGCAAGAGAGCCATAATTTCGCGCTGGAGTCGACCACATCAACGCAAGCCTCCATTCGTGGTGAAGAAAGCGAACAAATTGAACTGCTTAACATTCGCCAGGAAACCCATGAGGAACACGCGCTAAGCCGCCCCGACGGGCTGCGCGAAGCGCTGCTCATTGCCGCGGCGTTTTTGCTGTTTTACTGCAGCCTGATTGCCCCGTCGGTGTTTACTCCGTGGGTACTGGGCGGTGCGGTGCTGCTGCTCGCGGGCGGGCTATGGGGACTGTTTGCTCCTCCCACCAAATCCTCTCTGCGCGAGATCCACTGCCTGCGCGGCACCCCCAAGCGTTGGGGCCTGTTTGGCGAAAACGATCAGGAACAGATCAACAACATCTCACTCGGCATTATCGACCTCATCTACCCACGTCACTGGCAGCCTTTTGTGGCACAGGATCTGGGGCAGAAAACGGATATCGATATCTACCTCGACCGACACGTTGTCCGTCAGGGGCGTTTCCTCTCGCTGCATGATGAAGTCAAAAACTTTCCTCTACAGCACTGGCTGCGCAGCGCAGTCATCGCTGGCGGCGCGTTGCTGGTGGCGGTCATGATGTGGGTGAGCGTGCCGCTGAATATGCCGTTTAAGTTTACGATTTCATGGCTGAAAGGCGCGCAAACCGTAGAAGCCAAAGACGTTCGCCAGTTGACGCAGGCAGGCGTACGCGTAGGCGACACGCTGCAACTGAGCGGCATCGGGATGTGCAACATTCACTCACCCGGTACGTGGACGGCACAGGAAAGTTCGCCGTTCCTGCCATTCGACTGCTCGCAGATTATCTGGAACGATGCGCCGCGTCTGCCGCTGCCTGAATCCGAAACCGTCAGTAAAGCCACCGCGCTGGTACAAGCGGTCAATCGTCAACTGCATCCTTCTGCGGACGATGATTCCCGCGTCAGCCCCGCGCTGCGTTCCGCCATTCAGAAATCCGGGATGGTCCTGCTGGATGACTTCGCCGATATTGTGCTGAAAACGAAAGATCTGTGCTCAGCTGCCGACGACTGCGTGCGGCTGAAGAATGCGCTGGTCAACCTTGGCAACACCCGCGACTGGGATGCGCTGGTGAAGCGCGCCAACTCCGGTAAGCTCGACGGCGTTAACGTCCTGCTGCGCCCGGTCAGCGCCGAATCGCTGGATAACCTGGTAGAGACCTCCACCGCCCCGTTTATTCTGCGCGAAACCGCGCGCGCGGCGCAGGCGCTCAACAGCCCGGCGCCGGGCGGTTTCCTCATCACCAGCGATGAAGGCAGCGACTTTGTGACCCAGCCGTACCCAACCACCAGCCTGTACGACTACCCTGCACGCGAGCAGTGGAACGAGTTCCAGCGTCTGGCGGGTATGCTGATGCACACCCCGTTCCACGCCGAAGGTATCGTGACAAATCTCTATACCGATGCCAACGGCACCCAGCACATCAACCTGCACCGCATGCCGGACAGCAGCGGGTTGTGGCACTATCTGGCCACCACGCTGCTGATGCTGGCAATGATTGTCTGCACAATTTACAACGGCATTCAGGCGCTGCGCCGCTACCATCGCCATCGGGAACGCCTGACCGAAATCCAGAAATACTACGAAAGCTGCATCAATCCGGTTCTGCTTTCGTCACCGGATGACTTTAAGTCCGATTTCCCGACCCACTAGCCGCCTCACCCGTCGCGACAGAGTTATGTTACTCTGTCGCGCATTTCTTCCGTCTGGAGACTCAGCATGCATTTCGACATCGCCTGGCAAGAGGTTGATACCGTACTTCTGGACATGGACGGCACGCTCCTCGACCTCGCCTTCGACAGCTATTTCTGGCAAAAGCTGGTACCGGAAACCTACGGCGCTAAGCATGGCATCAGCGTACAGGCGGCGCAGGAAGCCATCCGCCAGGAGTACCACGCGGTGCAACATACGCTAAACTGGTACTGTCTGGACTACTGGAGCGAGCGACTGGGTCTGGATATCTGCTCGATGACCAGCGAGCAGGGGCCGCGCGCGGTGCTGCGTGATGATACCGTCCCCTTCCTGAATGCGCTGAAAGCCAGTGGCAAACGCCGTATCTTGCTGACTAACGCACATCCACACAACCTGGCGGTGAAGCTGGAACACACGGGTCTCGACGCACACCTTGATTTATTACTTTCCACCCATACATTTGGTTATCCGAAAGAGGATCAGCGGTTATGGCAGGCTGTGGCGGAAAAGACGGGACTGAAAGCCGAACGCACGCTGTTCATCGACGATAGCGAGGCGATTCTGGATGCCGCCGCACGCTTTGGGATTCGCTATTGCCTCGGCGTCACTAACCCCGATTCGGGCATGGCGGAAAAAGCGTATCTGCGTCATCCCGCACTTAACGATTACCGTCGTCTGATCCCCTCACTGCACGTGAAGGAGTGACCATGAAAGAGAAGCCCACTGACGGCGTCAGGCTGGATAAGTGGCTCTGGGCCGCGCGTTTTTATAAGACCCGCGCCCTGGCACGCGAAATGATTGAAGGCGGTAAAGTTCATTATAACGGGCAGCGTTCCAAGCCCAGTAAAGTTGTCGAACTGAACGCCCAATTGACGCTACGTCAGGGAAATGACGAACGCACCGTAGTGGTGAAAGCCATTACCGAGCAGCGCCGCCCCGCGACGGAGGCCGTCACCCTGTATGAAGAGACGGCGGAAAGTATAGAAAAGCGCGAAAAAGTCGCTCTGGCGCGCAAGCTAAATGCGCTGACCATGCCGCATCCGGACAGAAGGCCGGATAAAAAAGAGCGGCGCGACCTGATGAGATTTAAATACGGCGACAGTGAATAACTGCCACCCCAAGAGAGAATATTATGACTCAACACGATCAATTACATCGCTATCTGTTTGAAAACTATGCCGTACGTGGCGAACTGGTCACCGTATCCGAAACGCTCGAACAGATTCTGGCAGGCCACAACTACCCGCAGCCGGTGAAAAACGTGCTGGCGGAGTTGCTGGTTGCCACCAGCCTGCTGACCGCGACGCTGAAGTTTGAAGGCGATATTACCGTTCAGCTGCAGGGCGATGGCCCGATGACGCTGGCGGTGATTAACGGTAACAACCACCAGCAGCTGCGCGGCGTAGCCCGTGTACAGGGTGAGATCCCAGCGGATGCCGACCTGAAAACACTGATCGGCAACGGCTATCTGGTGATTACCATTACCCCAGCCGAAGGTGAACGTTATCAGGGCGTGGTCGGTCTGGAAGGCGATACGCTGGCGGCATGCCTGGAAGATTACTTCCAGCGTTCCGAACAGCTGCCTACTCGTCTGATTATCCGTACCGGAGAGTCTGAGGGTAAACCAGCCGCAGGCGGTATGTTATTGCAGGTGATGCCCGCGCAGAACGCCCAGGCGGACGATTTCGACCATCTGGCGGCACTGACCGACACCATCAAGGCCGAAGAGCTGTTCACGCTGCCGGCCAACGATGTGCTGTGGCGTTTGTACCACGAAGAAGAGGTGACGCTGTACGACCCCCAGGGCGTAGAGTTCAAGTGCACCTGTTCTCGCGAACGCTGTGCAGGCGCGCTGAAAACGCTGCCGGATGAAGAGATCAACAGCATTCTGGAAGAAGAAGGCGAGATCGATATGCACTGCGACTACTGCGGTAGCCACTACGTGTTTAACGCGATGGATATCTCCGAGATTCGTAATAACGCTTCTCCGGCGGATCCGCAGGTGCATTAATTCTGCCGTTCGGGACGTAGGCCTGATGCGCGTAGCGCTATCAGGCCTACTCTGATCGAATAAGTTTAGCGCCGATACTCCAGCACCACCGTTTCATCCCCCAGCGTCATATCCTGCCACGCCTTCGGCTTCGCGCCCACTTTGCCCTCTTCCGCCGCCCGTAGCAGCTTCTCTTTATTTACCCCCGCAGGCAGCGTTGCGCTGGCTTTAAACTCCCAGCCTTTTGCCCCCTGACCAAACACCAGCACGGTGCGATCGCCAAACGCGTACAGGACCTGTTCCGGCTGGCCGTCACCGTTAAGATCCTGACTGACCAGCACGCAGCTATCGACGTCGCTGCAGGATTCCACCAGATAGCGGCGTTCTATAATCGCAGCCCACAGCGCGGCGTCCGGTGACTGGCTGCCAGGCGCCACGACGACGTTTTTCGCCAGCATCGGCGGCGTCAGTTTTTCTGTCGGAGTGAGATCGCCATTGAGCAGCCGCGTCAGTTGCCTCTGTCGCCTGGCGTCCTGGGTAAATTCCGGATCTTTTTGCAGTATAAGCAGCGCTTCACGTCCCGGTTTACCGCTGTGTGAAAGCATATACAGACTGACCTGATCGGCGTTAATTTTGCCCTCATGATAGCGCGCCATATGGCTATTCACGCTAATGCGCCAGCTGTCGAGAACCGGCGTATAGAGCAGTACCAGCAGCGCCAGCGCCAGTAGCGAGACCACCAGATGCACCTGGCCCATCAGCGGCGAAGGATCTTCCCGGCGGCGCAGCAGACTCAGCACATAGCCCAGCGACCAGACCAGCAAGACCACCACCACCAGCGTGCCGTGCAGGCGCTCCGACGTCCAGCCGTACTGCCCGATTCTCATCCACAGCGCCCAACCGGCAATCGCCGCATACACCGGCGTAAGCACCATCGCCGTAATGATGAGATAGCGCAGCGGCCGTGGATAGCTCAATTGCGACTGCTGCGGCTGCCAAACCATCGCCGTCAGCAACAGCTGACTCAGCGCTAAGGTGATCAGCAGCAGCGCGGCGGACACGCGCTGCGAAATCACCGTCAGCCCGGTAAACGCCAACGTCACGAGGAACAAAATAGCCAGCAGCGAAACCAACGGCAGCAGGCCAGTGGCAAGCAGAGTCAGCAGCTTATGAATGGCGCTCACCAGCCGCACGTTCTGCCGCGCCAGAATCACCGTCAGCGCCGTTACCAGGCCAATAACGAGGTAAATAAACCATTCCGTCTCAAAGAACAGATGAGAGAAGAAGGTAATATTCGCCAGCTCAAACAGCCCGCTCCACAGCAGGAAGATGAGCCAGACCAGACCATTAGCGACGCCAATCAGCAGCAGCGTCAGCGCGTTCTGCCACTGTTGGTCATAGAAATGCACATAGCGATAGCTTCCCGGATGGGGGTGGAGCTGAAACTGTATCCACGGCAAAATCATCAGCGCCATCAACAGTAAACACCAACCATAACGGAACAGGGCATCGTACTGCCGCCATGAATCATCGCCGTTGAGGTTGCTTTTCAGCCATCCGCTCATGGCGAGGACGACCGCCAGAATAACGGCCAGCCAGCCCCACAGCGCGCGCTGGCGAAACGAGATGACGCTAAACAGCAGCACAGAAGATAATGCCAGGCTGCCGGGCAATCCATAAAATATCCACCAACTATGGTGAGGAATAAGCTCAGTCACCAGCAGGTAGCACAGCAACCCTTGTACCAGGCCGGTTAGCACCATGCCCCAGCGGGTTGGCGAGGAAAGCGGTGTCACAGTATCCATATCAGTGTCCCTGCTTCAGGATAGGGTAAATAGAGTATCTCATTGAACGAAACAGAACCGAAATACGCTGTATCGACAGGCGAGGTGAATCGATTTTTGTTCTGAAAGCATTACGTAATTTTCTTTCATAAATGCGATTAAATTCACATTTACGCTGTCAATTAAACCATTTTGTAACCATTTAAGAACATTCGTGCCAAATACGCGGTGTTTCCTGTCATAATCCCTGTCGCTTCGTGACAGGAGTCACAATGTTTTCGTAAGTAAGACGTTTGTCGGGATACGTAAATCTATGAGCCTGGTCGCGGTCAACACCCCTAAAATACCCATAGAATTTATGGTAGTACATATTGGCTAAGGAGCAGTGAAATGCGCAACGGTATAACCCCGCAGGACCTCAAGGCTTATGGTATTAACGACGTACAGGATATCGTCTACAACCCCGATTACGATACATTGTATCAAGAAGAACTCGATCCTAACCTGGAAGGTTATGAGCGTGGTGTACTGACGAACCTGGGAGCAATTTCTGTCGACACCGGTATCTTTACCGGCCGTTCTCCAAAGGACAAATACATTGTTCGCGATGACACAACCCGCGACACCGTGTGGTGGTCTGATAAGGGCAACGGAAAAAATGACAATAAGCCTCTGTCACCTGAAATCTGGCAACATCTGAAAGGCCTGGTGTCAGAACAGCTGTCCGGCAAACGTCTGTTTATCATTGACGCCTTCTGTGGCGCTAATGAAGACACCCGTCTGTCCGTCCGTTTTATCACCGAGGTGGCCTGGCAGGCGCACTTCGTCAAAAACATGTTTATTCGCCCAACCGATGAAGAGCTGAAGACGTTTAAACCTGACTTTATCGTTATGAACGGCGCGAAGTGCACCAATCCGCAGTGGAAAGAACAGGGTCTCAACTCGGAAAACTTCATCGCGTTTAACCTGACGGAACGTATCCAGCTGATTGGCGGGACCTGGTACGGCGGCGAAATGAAAAAAGGTATGTTCTCCATCATGAACTACCTGCTGCCGCTGCAGGGCATTGCATCCATGCACTGTTCCGCGAACGTTGGCGAGAAAGGCGATGTGGCCGTGTTCTTCGGCCTCTCCGGCACCGGGAAAACCACCCTGTCTACCGACCCGAAACGTCGTCTGATTGGCGATGACGAACACGGCTGGGATGACGACGGCGTGTTTAACTTTGAAGGCGGCTGCTACGCCAAAACCATTAAGCTGTCGGAAGCGGCTGAGCCGGATATCTACCACGCCATTCGCCGCGACGCGCTGCTGGAAAACGTGGTGGTGCGTGAGGACGGCAGTATCGACTTCGACGATGGCTCAAAAACCGAAAACACCCGCGTTTCCTACCCGATTTATCACATCGATAATATCGTCAAGCCGGTGTCAAAAGCGGGCCACGCGACCAAAGTTATCTTCCTGACTGCCGATGCGTTCGGCGTACTGCCGCCGGTTTCGCGCCTCACCGCCGACCAGACGCAGTACCACTTCCTGTCTGGCTTCACCGCGAAGCTGGCGGGTACCGAGCGCGGCGTCACCGAACCGACGCCAACCTTCTCCGCCTGTTTCGGCGCGGCGTTCCTGTCGCTGCACCCAACGCAGTATGCGGAAGTGCTGGTGAAACGCATGCAGGCGGCGGGCGCTCAGGCCTACCTGGTGAACACCGGCTGGAACGGCACCGGCAAACGTATCTCCATCCAGAATACGCGCGCCATCATTGATGCCATCCTCGACGGTTCGCTGGATAACGCCGAAACCTTCACCCTGCCGATGTTTAACCTGCAGATCCCAACCGCGCTGCCGGGCGTCGACACCCACATCCTCGATCCGCGTAATACCTACGGTTCGCCGGAGCAGTGGCAGGAGAAGGCCGAAACGCTGGCGAAATTGTTCAAAGAGAACTTTGAGAAATACACCGACACGCCAGCTGGCGCCGCGCTGGTCAGCGCAGGGCCGCAGCTGTAAGTACCGTTGAATAGCCCGGTGGCGCGATGCTTACCGGGCCTACAAACAAAAACCGCCGGGGTTTCCCCAGCGGTTTTTTTTTAGCTTTCTTTGCTGCCCGATGGCATCTGGCCTGCCGGTATTGGCAGCCAGGCGCGAATCAACAGCCCACCCCGCTCACTGGTGTCTAACTCCAGCAGCCCGTTGTGGTTATCAATGATGCGCTGCACAATCGCCAGCCCCAGCCCTGTTCCACTGATGGTACGGGCGCTATCGCCACGCACAAACGGCTGGAACAGATGCTTACGCTGCTCGGGCTTGATGCCCGGGCCGTCATCTTCCACCTGGAACCAAGCGCGATGCGCTTCACGACCGCTGCTGACTTTAATCCAGCCGTTACCATAACGGGCCGCGTTCACCACCATATTGGCCAGCGCGCGCTTGATGGACAGCGGATGCACACGCACCGGGATATCGCCATCCAGCAGGTTGGTGGCGATTTCACGCTCGTAGCCGCTTTCCGCTGCAATCACCTCACCGAGAACGGTGTTGAGATCGATAAACTCCAGCGGCATCTCCTGACCGGTACGCAGGTAATCAATAAACTGCTCGATGATGGCGTTGCACTCTTCGATATCTTTATTGATTGATTCCGCCAGATACCCGTCCTGCTCGCCCATCATCTCGGTTGCCAGACGAATACGCGTGAGCGGCGTACGCAGATCGTGACTGACGCCCGCCATGAGCAGCGTACGGTCATCCGACAGCTGCTTCACGCCAGCGGCCATATGGTTAAAGGCCCGGGTCACCGAACGCACCTCCGACGCGCCATACTCGCGCAGCGGCGGCGGAATAATCCCTTTACCGACCTGAAGCGCCGCGTGCTCCAGGTCGACCAGGGGTCGGTTCTGGATGCGGATAAACAGCCATGCGCCGCCTATCGCCAGCAGCATAATCGCCAGGGTGTAACGAAACAGTGGGGAGAAGTCTCCCTGATGGATCTCGGTCAGCGGCACGCGCACCCAGATATTGGGCGACAGCCAGGTCTTCAACCACACCACCGGGGAGCTTTTATTGACTTCGACGCGCACCTCGGTCGGCCCGCCGAGCTGCTGAGCCATCTGCTGACTCAGAAACTCATAGTGCTGCGCCCAGCGCAGGCCAGCCTCTTCTGCGGCTTCATCGGAATAGAGCGAAATGCCCAGTTCGCGATAGATCTCGCGGCGAAACGCCGGCGGCACGACCAGCTGCGTGCCGTCCTCCAACTGCAGTTTATCGGTCATCAGCATACGCACTTCGTAGGCTAAGACTTTATTAAACTGCTGCAGGCTGGGCAGAATCGCGAAATTCAACACCACCAGATAGGTTGTCACTAGGCTGACGAACAGCAAGGTGACAATCAGCAATAACGTGCGGGCAAATGAACTTCGTGGCGAGAAGCGCAGTCGCCTCATGCTTTAGAGCCGTCCGGGACAAACACGTAGCCCAGACCCCATACGGTCTGAATATAGCGCGGGTGCGCCGGATCTTCTTCCACCATACGACGCAGGCGGGAGATCTGCACGTCGATGGAACGTTCCATCGCCGAGTATTCACGACCACGCGCCAGGTTCATCAGCTTGTCACGAGACAGCGGCTCGCGCGGGTGGCTCACCAGCGCTTTCAGCACCGCAAACTCACCGCTGGTCAGCGGCATCGGCTCGTCTTCACGGAACATTTCGCGGGTACCGAGGTTCAGCTTGAACTTACCAAAGGCAATAACCGCTTCTTCCTGAGAAGGCGCGCCCGGCAGTTCGTTCGCCTGACGGCGCAGCACGGCACGGATACGGGCCAGCAGTTCACGCGGGTTGAACGGTTTCGGAATGTAGTCGTCGGCGCCGATTTCCAGGCCCACGATACGGTCAACTTCTTCCCCTTTCGCCGTCACCATAATGATCGGCATCGGGTTGCTTTGGCTGCGCAGGCGGCGGCAGATGGAGAGGCCATCTTCACCCGGCAGCATGAGATCCAACACCATCAGATGGAAGGATTCACGGGTCAGCAATCTGTCCATCTGTTCGGCGTTAGCCACGCTTCGAACCTGGAAACCCTGCTCGGTCAGATAACGCTCCAGTAACGCGCGCAGGCGCATGTCGTCATCCACAACAAGAATCTTATAATTCTCTTGCATTGTTTTTACTCCCAAAGGTTCGCAACAATTAATCAGCATGTATTCTCAAAAAAGCCTGCGCTTGCGACCAGCTAAATCTGGTATAAATTCCAGGCTAAATTGTTACAAAGCATATTTAACAGCGAGTTAAGTATACAATGAATCTTAATACACATTATTTATTCTGTCGGTATGCTCACGTAATACGTATTGTGCGCAATATTTCCTCGGCAGCCAGGTAAGCACGTAAGATGAAAACACCGTTGATCACCCGTGAAGGGTACGAAAAGCTCAAACAAGAGATGGATTATCTCTGGCGCGAAGAGCGCCCGGAGGTCACCAAAAAAGTGACCTGGGCCGCGAGCCTTGGCGATCGCAGTGAAAACGCTGACTACCAGTATAATAAAAAACGCTTAAGGGAGATTGACCGCCGCGTTCGTTATTTAACCAAGTGTCTGGAAAATCTGCGCATCGTCGATTACTCACCGCAGCAGGAAGGCAAAGTCTTTTTTGGCGCGTGGGTGGAGATTGAAAACGACGACGGAGATACCAAGCGTTTTCGCATTGTCGGCTATGACGAGATTTTTGGCCGCAAGGACTACATTTCGATCGACTCGCCAATGGCCCGTGCGCTATTGAAAAAAGAGGTCGGCGATCTCGCGGTCGTCAACACGCCAGCGGGTGAGGCCAGCTGGTATGTAAATGCGATCGATTACGTAAAATAACGCCGGAACAATCCGAAGCCCCCGCTGATGACTGGCATTTTTGCCAGTCAATCCGTATAACTGTCCCCTGATTTTATGACCTAACAGTGAAACCAAGCCATGATGAATGATTCGCTCTGCCGCATTATTGCGGGTGAACTTCAGGCCAGAGCCGAACAGGTGGAAGCCGCCGTTCGCCTGCTTGATGAAGGGAACACCGTGCCGTTTATTGCACGTTATCGTAAGGAAATCACCGGCGGACTGGATGACACGCAACTGCGTAATCTGGAAACTCGCCTGGGGTATTTGCGTGAGCTGGAAGACCGTCGTCAGGTCATTCTGAAATCCATCGGTGAGCAGGGCAAGCTGACCGAAGCGCTGGAAAAAGCCATCAACGGCACGCTCAACAAGACCGAGCTGGAAGACCTCTACTTACCGTATAAACAGAAGCGCCGCACCCGCGGGCAAATTGCCATTGAAGCGGGTCTCGAGCCGCTGGCCGATCTGCTGTGGAGCGAACCGTCTCACGACCCGGAAACCGAGGCGGCGAAATTTATCGATGCCGATAAGGGCATCGCGGATACCAAAGCAGCCCTCGACGGCGCGCGCTATATCCTGATGGAACGCTTCGCGGAAGATGCCGGCCTGCTGGCGAAAGTGCGTGACTACCTGTGGAAGAACGCCCACCTGGTGGCCAAAGTGGTCAGCGGTAAGGAAGAAGAAGGCGCGAAGTTCCGCGACTACTTCGACCATCACGAACCGATTTCAACCACCCCTTCTCACCGCGCGCTGGCGATGTTCCGCGGGCGCAACGAAGGTATTCTGCAACTCTCGCTCAACGCCGATCCGCAGTTCGACGAGCCGCCGAAAGAGAGCCACTGCGAACAGATTATTATCGACCACCTCGGCCTGCGCCTGAACAACGCCCCGGCGGATAGCTGGCGCAAAGGCGTGGTCAGCTGGACCTGGCGCATCAAAGTGCTGATGCACCTTGAAACCGAGCTGATGGGCACCGTGCGCGAACGCGCGGAAGATGAAGCCATTAACGTCTTCGCCCGTAACCTCCACGATCTGCTGATGGCTGCACCGGCCGGCCTGCGCGCCACCATGGGCCTCGACCCTGGTCTGCGTACCGGCGTGAAGGTGGCGGTGGTGGACGGCACCGGCAAGCTGGTGGCGACGGATACCATCTACCCGCACACCGGGCAGGCGGCGAAAGCGGCGGTCGCCGTGGCGGCGCTGTGCGAAAAACACAACGTGGAGCTGGTGGCGATCGGCAACGGTACCGCCTCACGCGAAACCGAGCGTTTCTTCCTCGATGTGCAGAAACAGTTCCCGCAAGTCACCGCGCAGAAGGTGATCGTCAGCGAAGCAGGCGCTTCGGTGTATTCCGCTTCCGAACTGGCGGCGCAGGAATTCCCGGATCTCGACGTTTCCCTGCGCGGCGCGGTGTCTATCGCCCGTCGTCTGCAGGACCCACTGGCCGAGCTGGTGAAAATCGACCCGAAATCCATCGGTGTGGGCCAGTACCAGCATGACGTCAGCCAGACGCAGCTGGCGCGTAAGCTGGATGCGGTGGTGGAAGACTGCGTTAACGCCGTTGGCGTAGACTTGAACACCGCCTCCGTGCCGCTGCTGACCCGCGTCGCGGGCCTGACGCGCATGATGGCGCAGAACATCGTCGCCTGGCGCGATGAGAATGGCCAGTTCCAGAACCGCCAGCAGTTGCTGAAGGTAAGTCGTCTGGGGCCGAAAGCGTTCGAGCAATGCGCGGGCTTCCTGCGCATCAACCACGGCGATAACCCGCTGGACGCTTCCACCGTGCACCCGGAAGCCTACCCGGTGGTTGAACGCATTCTGGCGGCCACTCAGCAGGCGCTGAAAGATCTGATGGGCAACAGCAGTGAACTTCGCGGCCTGAAAGCCTCTGAGTTTACCGACGAACGTTTTGGCGTACCGACCGTCACCGACATCATCAAAGAGCTGGAAAAACCGGGCCGCGACCCGCGTCCGGAATTTAAAACCGCGAAGTTCGCCGATGGCGTCGAAACCATGAACGACCTGCTGCCGGGAATGATCCTCGAAGGCGCGGTGACCAACGTCACCAACTTTGGCGCCTTTGTCGATATCGGCGTGCACCAGGACGGCCTGGTGCATATCTCCTCGCTGGCGGATAAATTCGTCGAAGACCCGCACACCGTGGTGAAAGCAGGCGATATCGTCAAGGTGAAGGTGCTGGAGGTCGATTTGCAGCGTAAACGTATCGCCCTGACCATGCGTCTGGATGAGCAGCCGGGTGAAACCAACGCCCGTCGTGGCGGCGGTAATGACCGTCCGCAGAACAGCGGACGTCCAGCGGCGAAAGCGGCCAAGCCGCGCGGCCGCGAAGCTCAGCCTGCCGGTAACAGCGCCATGATGGACGCTTTAGCCGCAGCAATGGGTAAAAAACGCTAATCGATAAACGCCTTATCCAGCCTGCATGGGGGATAAGGCGTTTTACACCACCAGCCGTGACGCATTCGCTTCGCGCCTTATCTCGCCCTCAGTAATTAATATTTTCGCGCAACTTTTAATAATAAACCGCATCACGTTTTATTTTATTAACCAATGAAACCTTAATTAAACATTAAGCGATGTAAATATCGGTTAATTGATTTATCGCTACAATGCGTTGCTTGAGTAATATCAAAAAAAGTGCAAATAGTGCGCAAAACTCCCACCAACCGCATATTATGTATTGATGATAAAAACCATTCTCATTATCATCATTTGCAGTGCATTTTATTCTTTATTCGTTGACGATGCCCTTGCCGCCATCTGGCCGCACGCGGGCACTCCCTCGTCCAGCTAGCGATAAAATAAGTAGGTTCTATGCAATTTACACCGGATACTGCGTGGAAGATTGTTGGTTTCTCCCGCGAAATTAGCCCAGCCTATCGGCAGAAACTCCTCTCATTGGGCATGCTGCCTGGCTCATCATTCCATGTCGTTCGCGTTGCGCCCTTGGGTGACCCCATTCATATTGAAACCCGTCGCGTAAGCCTGGTACTGCGTAAAAAAGATCTCGCGCTAATCGAATTAGAACCTGTCGCGCAATGACTTCAGCCCGGTAATAAGAGTCTGAAAAATGAAAAAATTAACCATCGGTCTAATTGGTAATCCTAATTCCGGCAAGACAACCTTATTCAATCAGCTGACCGGCGCGCGCCAGCGCGTAGGCAACTGGGCGGGTGTGACGGTTGAACGTAAAGAAGGCTCTTTCGCCACCACCGATCATCAGGTCACCCTTGTCGACCTGCCGGGCACCTACTCGCTGACCACTATCTCGTCACAAACCTCGCTGGATGAACAAATCGCCTGCCACTACATTCTCAGCGGCGATGCCGACCTGCTGATTAACGTGGTCGACGCCTCCAACCTGGAACGTAACCTGTATTTGACGCTGCAATTACTCGAGCTGGGCATTCCGTGCGTGGTCGCGCTGAACATGCTGGATATCGCCGAGAAGCAGCAGATTCGCATCGATGTCGACGCCCTTTCCGCTCGTCTCGGCTGCCCGGTGGTACCGCTGGTATCGACCCGCGCCCGCGGCATTGAAGCGCTGAAAATGGCGATTGATCGCCACAAGGGCAATCAGCCGCTGGAGCTGGTGCACTACCCGCAGCCGCTGCTGCGTGAAGCCGATAATCTGGCCAAAGAGATGGCGCAGGACATTCCGGAGCGCCAGCGCCATTGGCTGGGTATGCAGATGCTGGAAGGCGATATCTACAGCCGCGCCTACGCCGGCGATGCGGCGCATAAGCTGGACGTTTCACTGGCGCACCTGAGCGAAGAGCTGGACGATCCCGCTCTGCATATCGCCGACGCTCGCTACCAGAGCATCGCCGCTATCTGCGACGCCGTCAGCAATACGCTGACCGCCGAACCAAGCCGTTTTACCGCCGCGCTGGATAAAATCGTCCTCAACCGCGTGCTGGGGCTGCCGGTCTTTCTGTTCGTGATGTACCTGATGTTCCTGCTGGCGATTAACATCGGCGGTGCCTTACAGCCCATCTTCGACGGCGGCTCGGTAGCGCTCTTTATTCATGGTATTCAGTGGATTGGCTACACCCTGCACTTCCCGGACTGGCTGACCGTATTCCTGGCGCAGGGGCTTGGCGGCGGTATCAACACCGTTCTGCCGCTGGTGCCGCAAATCGGCATGATGTACCTGTTCCTCTCATTCCTTGAGGACTCCGGCTATATGGCCCGCGCCGCCTTCGTCATGGACCGCCTGATGCAGGCGCTTGGTCTGCCGGGGAAATCTTTTGTGCCGCTGATCGTCGGCTTCGGCTGTAACGTGCCGTCGGTGATGGGCGCCCGTACGTTGGATGCCCCGCGTGAACGCCTGATGACCATTATGATGGCACCGTTTATGTCCTGTGGCGCGCGTCTGGCTATCTTCGCGGTCTTCGCCGCGGCCTTCTTCGGCCAGGGCGGCGCACTGGTGGTCTTCTCGCTCTATGTGTTGGGGATCGTTATCGCCATCCTCACCGGCCTGATGCTCAAATACACCATCATGCGTGGCGAAGCCTCGCCGTTCGTCATGGAACTGCCGGTCTACCACGTACCGCACATCAAAAGCCTGTTCATCCAGACCTGGCAGCGCCTGAAAGGCTTCGTGCTGCGTGCCGGTAAAGTTATCGTGATTGTCAGTATTTTCCTGAGCGCACTGAACAGCTTCTCGTTCAGCGGCAAGATCGTCGACAACATCAACGACTCGGCGCTGGCCTCTGTCAGCCGCGCGATTACGCCAGTGTTTAAACCAATTGGCGTGCATGAAGATAACTGGCAAGCCACCGTCGGCCTGTTTACCGGGGCGATGGCGAAAGAAGTGGTGGTGGGGACGCTGAACACTCTCTACACCGCTGAAGACATCCAGAACGAAGCGTTCAACCCACAGGAATTCCATCTCGGTGATGAACTGCTGGGCGCGCTCGATGAAACCTGGCAAGGCCTGAAAGACACCTTCAGCCTCAGCGTACTGGCCAACCCCATCGAAGCCAGCAAAGGCGATGGCGAGATGGAAACCGGCGCAATGGGCGTGATGGGCAGCAAATTCGGCAGCGCGGCGGCAGCGTACAGCTACCTGATTTTCGTGTTGCTCTACATTCCATGCATTTCGGTAATGGGGGCGATTGCCCGTGAATCGAGCCGTGGCTGGATGACGTTCTCCATTCTGTGGGGGCTGAATATCGCCTACTCGCTGTCCACGCTCTACTACCAGACAGTCAGCTTCAGCCAGCATCCACGCTACAGCCTGGTGTGCATTCTGGCGGTGATTCTGTTCAACATTGTGGTGCTCGGTCTGCTACGCCGCGCCCGTAGCCGGGTGGATGTCTCCCTGCTGGCGACGCGCAAAACGCCGACGTCCTGCTGCTCCAGCCCGGCTGGCGATTGCCACTAAGGAGCGATGATGGCGTCATTGATCGAAATACGCGACACGCTGGCCCTGCAAGGACGCATGGAAGCCTCACAGCTCAGCGCCCAACTGCATACGCCGCAAGCGTTAGTTGACGCCATGCTGAGCCGCTTAGAAGCGATGGGAAAAGTGGTGAAAATTCAGGAAGACGCTGATGGTTGCCTGAGCGGTAGCTGCAAAAGCTGCCCTGAAGGCAAAGCGTGCCTGCGTGAGTGGTGGGCGCTACGTTAAGAGGTTATCCCCGACGCTGTCAGCAGCGTCGGGAGTAAAAGGCAAAACTTACTTGTAGACGTCCGCATTACCGTGGACGGTTTTTTCGTTTTTCCCACCCGCAATAATCACATAATACTTACCACCCAGCTCATCCGCCTTTTTCGACAGATCGCGCTTCGCATCCATTGGCGAAGTAGTACGCGAGGTGGTGATGTTGCCGATTTTCGTCAGCTTAAGCTTGGCAACATCTTCCTTCTGGATCTCTTTAGCAGCAAACGCACCAAACGACAGGGAGCCAATCACCAGAGATGCAACAATACCTGTAACAAATTTCATAGCCTCTACTCTCCTTAGGGTTGTTATTTGCGCTGCGCGGGTGCGCGAAATAATCACCTGCCGCAACAGCTTAAGTATTGCTATGAATATCTGTTTTACCACGTCCGCACAGAATTATTTCTCAATTTGCTTTTTCAATGCCACCAAGGGTGCGCAAAACGCCTGCGGATGAGAGATAAACGGCGCATGGGCCGCTTTGTCAAAAATGAGCGATTCGCTCCGCGGCCACAGCGCATCCAGCTGCGGGACAATCTTGCGCGGCACCAGGCCATCGAGTCGGCCATACAGGCGCAGGAACGGTAAATCCAGCGCCGTCAGCGGCTCGCGTAAATCCGCGGTTTTGAGGATCTCCAGGCCGCCGTTGAGCACCTCAGACGACGGCATCGGCAGCAATAACACCGCTTGTTTCAGCGCACGAGCATCCTGTCGGGCACTTTCGGTGCCTAAGGTTTGCAACGCCAGGAAACGTTCAACGGTACGCTGAAAATCTTCGCTCAACTGCTGCTGAAAGCCGCTGAGCACTTCCGGCTTAATGCCCGGCCACTCATCCTGCGCGCTAAAGCAAGGAGACGACGCCACGGTAACCAATGCCTGCACGCGCGTCGGGTGGTTCAAGGCAATCTGGCTCGCCACCAGCCCTCCCAGGCTCCAGCCCAGCCAGATGGCCCGTTCAGGGGCATTTTCCAGCACCTTCTCCGCCATCGCTTCCAGCGTCATGGCACCCCATTCGCCGCTACGTCCGTAACCCGGCAGGTCGACCAGGTGCAGCGTAAAATGCGCGCTCAATTCCGGCGTGATGCAATCCCAGACCTGTGCATTCAGCCCCCATCCGTGCAGCAGCACAAGATGACAATTTCCTTCGCCCGTGGTTTGCCACCAGATGTCGTTCATCAGCTATCGTTCTCGTTTCTTCGCTTAAGGAGGGATTATGCTAACAGTCCACGGCGCGTGCTGGCTATGCCAAATGCCGCTGGCGCTGCCTGCGTGGGGCATCTGTTCGCGCTGCGCCAAAACGCTGTTTGCGCAAGGGAGCCATTGTCCGCAGTGCGGCCTGCCGGCAGAAAACGTCAGAATCCCCTGCGGACGCTGCCTGCAAAAACCGCCGCCATGGCAGCGGCTGGTGGCGATTAACGACTATCGTCCTCCGCTCAGTCAGTTAATCCACCGCTTCAAGTTCAGCGGTAACCCAGAGCTGGCATCCACGCTGGCGCGTCTACTGTTGCTGGCCGTTCGTCAACGAACCGACCTACCCGCTCCTGTGCAGCTTATCAGCGTTCCGTTGTGGCAACGCCGTCACTGGCGGCGAGGCTATAATCAAAGCGAGCTGCTCTGTCGTGCGCTGGCACACTGGTTACACGCCGATTATCAGCCCCGGGCTCTTACGCGTATTCGCCCAACGGCGACCCAGCATCAGCTCAGCGCCCGGTTGCGCAAGCACAACCTGAAAAATGCTTTCCAGCTTGAATTATCCATACGTGGGCGCCATATGGTGATTGTGGATGATGTGGTCACGACGGGGAGTACCGTGGCTGAAATTTCCCGCCTGCTTTTGCGAAACGGCGCGGCGAGCGTTCAGGTATGGTGTCTGTGCCGCACCTTGTAGACCCCCAGCGATGGGCGTATTATAACCAACTAAAGTAGTCAACTATTAGGTCAAAGCTATGATCCGTATTTCCGATACTGCGCAAGCGCACTTTGCCAAACTTCTGCAAAATCAGGAAGAAGGGACACAAATCCGCGTATTTGTGATTAACCCTGGTACGCCTAACGCAGAATGCGGCGTTTCTTACTGCCCGCCGGATGCGGTGGAAGCAAGTGATACAGCCCTGAAATTTGAACAGCTCACCGCCTATGTCGACGAGCTGAGCGCTCCGTATCTGGAAGATGCGGAAATCGATTTTGTCACCGACCAGCTCGGCTCTCAGCTGACGCTGAAAGCACCGAACGCCAAAATGCGCAAAGTGTCCGACGACGCCCCGCTGATGGAGCGCGTGGAGTACATGCTGCAATCACAGGTTAACCCGCAGCTCGCCGGCCACGGTGGTCGCGTGTCGCTGATGGAAATCACCGAAGATGGCTATGCCATTCTGCAATTTGGCGGCGGTTGTAACGGCTGCTCAATGATCGATGTCACCCTGAAAGATGGCATTGAAAAGCAGCTGCTGGCCGAGTTCCCGGACCTGAAAGGCGTACGCGATCTGACCGAACACCAGCGCGGCGAGCACTCTTACTACTAAGATGTTCCGCGATCGTCCCGGGCGAGGCGCTTACGCCGACCCCGGGGATTTTCTCTGCTCTCCGGCTGCACAATCTTTCGCCATAGCGTAATGTTACCGCGCAACATTCCTCGCAAATTTCCGCTCGAAAAACGGCAATAACCCTACCAATTATTTGACTACCGTCGCAGATTTCACATTTCAATGCACAGGGTTATTCTCAACCTCCACATGTTACCCGTATCATCGCAACACACACCACCGCGTTAAATAAATAGCCAGCTATCCTTTGTCTGAGTCATACAACAGACGGTGGCGTGAAGAAGTCAGTACCTATTCCCTCTGTAGGGACAATTGGAAGTTGTCGCAACAACAGTGACGTTACCCATAACAAATTAAAGGCTGGATAAGTTATGCCATTAATCATCGTAGCTATCGGGGTTATCCTCTTATTACTGCTGATGATCCGTTTCAAAATGAACGGGTTTATCGCTCTGGTGCTGGTGGCGTTAGCCGTCGGCTTAATGCAGGGCATGCCGCTGGACAAAGTGATCGTGTCGATTAAAAACGGCGTCGGCGGCACCCTTGGCAGCCTGGCGCTGATTATGGGCTTTGGCGCCATGCTCGGCAAAATGCTGGCCGACTGCGGCGGCGCGCAGCGTATTGCCACCACGCTTATCGACAAATTTGGCCGCAAGTACATTCAGTGGGCGGTCGTACTGACCGGTTTCACCGTCGGCTTCGCGCTGTTCTACGAAGTGGGCTTCGTGCTGCTGCTGCCGCTGGTCTTCACCATTGCCGCCAACGCGCGTATTCCGCTGCTGTACGTCGGCGTGCCGATGGCTGCCGCGCTCTCGGTGACCCATGGCTTCCTGCCTCCGCACCCCGGCCCGACTGCTATCGCCACCATCTTCCACGCAGACATGGGTAAAACCCTGCTGTACGGCACCCTGCTGGCGATTCCGACCGTCATTCTGGCGGGCCCGGTTTACGCACGCTGCCTGAAAAGCATCGACAAGCCGATCCCGGAAGGTCTGCACAACCCGAAAACCTTCACCGATGAAGAGATGCCGTCCTTTGGCGTGAGCGTCTGGACCTCTCTGGTGCCGGTTATCCTGATGGCGATGCGCGCCGTGGCTGAGATGGTGCTGCCGAAAGGCCACGCGCTGCTGCCTGCCGCTGAGTTCTTCGGTGACCCGGTGATGGCAACGCTGATCGCCGTGCTGATCGCTATCTTCACCTTCGGTCTGAACCGTGGCCGCTCAATGGATGACATCAACGATACGCTGATCTCCTCCATTAAAATCATTGCCATGATGCTGCTGATCATCGGCGGCGGCGGTGCCTTCAAGCAGGTGCTGGTCGACTCCGGCGTAGATAAGTACATCGCGTCTATCATGCACGAGTCCAACGTATCTCCGCTGTTTATGGCATGGTCTATCGCTGCCGTTCTGCGTATCGCGCTGGGCTCCGCGACCGTTGCCGCCATCACCGCGGGCGGTATTGCCGCTCCGCTGATTGCCACCACCGGCGTGAGCCCGGAGCTGATGGTTATCGCGGTAGGTTCCGGTTCCGTCATCTTCTCCCACGTGAACGATCCAGGCTTCTGGCTGTTCAAGGAGTACTTCAACCTGACCATCGGTGAGACCATCAAGTCCTGGTCAATGCTGGAAACCATTATCTCGGTTTGCGGTCTGGTCGGTTGTCTGCTGCTGGGGATGGTGGTGTAACACCACGAAATCTCGAAATAAAACGCCGGGGCTTTCCCCGGCGTTTTTTTATGGCTAGATATGATGGTTACTTCTTCTTGCTCGCCGCTTTCCGGCGCTTATCCAAATCTTTAATCAGCTTGTTCACACTCTCATCGGCAAACATCGCCTCCAGCGTTGTCGTAAGCTTGCGTCGCCAGTTCGGATACTCGGTGCTGGTGCCGGGAATATTGACCGGCGCGGACATCTGCAGCCAGTCTTCCGGCTGTAGGCCCAGCAGCGCGCTGTTGCTGTCCGCGATATAACGCTGCATGCCGCGGCTCAGGGTTGAAGTCATCGACATCAGCGACGCCTTATGCCCTGCACGTTTAGGCAGCGCGCCATATTTATGCAGCGCGTCGAGCAGCCCCTGCTTCGCCAGTTCACGGTCCTGATACAGCCCACGCAATACGTCTGCGTCCGGGTAGAGACCCAACGCATTGCCCAGCGTCAGATCGCCGCTTTCCCAGTAACCGCGCAGCGTCGGCAGGTCATGGGTCGTGGCCACGGCCATTGACTGCTCCGGATAAGCTTTCGGCGCACGGAACGTCTTCTCACTGTCGTTCTCAAAATAGAGCACTTTGTACGAGTAGACGCCGCTCTTACGCAGCTTGCCGACGATTTCCACCGGCACCGTCCCCAGATCTTCGCCAATGACCATGCAGCGATGACGTTTACTTTCCAGCGCCAGAATCGACAGCAGTGCATCCACCGGATACTGCACGTAAGCACCGTGATCGGCAGTTTCGCCGTACGGAATCCACCACAGGCGCAGCACGGACATCACGTGGTCGATACGCAGCGCGCCGCAGTTTTTCATGTTGGCGCGCAGCAGCTCGATAAACGGTTCATAAGCACGCGCGGCGATGATATGCGGATCCATCGGCGGCAGGCCCCAGTTCTGCCCCAGCGGCCCAAGGATATCCGGCGGCGCGCCGACGGAGGCCTTCAGGCAGTAGAGTTCACGGTCACACCAGGTTTCGGCTCCGCCTTCAGCCACACCTACCGCCAGGTCGCGGTAGAGGCCAATCGGCATGGCGTCGCGCTGGCTGGTTTCCCAGCACTCGGCAAACTGGGTGTAGGCCAGCCACTGTAGCCAAAGGTAGAAATCGACTTCGTCGGCATGCTGTTGACAAAATGCGTGCACTTCCGGGCTTTCGATATTCTGATACGCCTTCGGCCAGGCCGGCCAGCCCCAGCGCAGCTTATCTTCTTTCACCTGATGAGCGTGCAGCGCGTCAAACGCCGCCTGCCAGTACAGGCTTTCGCCCTCTTTATCAACAAAGTAACGGAAGGCCGCCATCGGCTCGTCGTGACGTTTGGCAAAGCGTTTCCACGCCATACGCAGGGCCGTCATTTTCAGCTCGGTGACCGCGGTGTAGTCCACCTGCTCGACGTCGCGCGCGGCCTTCAGCTTCTGCTGAGTCGCCGGCAGTTTCCACCACGCCTGCGCCTCGTCGCTCAGTCTGAAGTCTTCCACCGCGTTAACGTCGATATAGATAACGTTCATCCAGCGACGCGACGACGGGCTGTACGGGCTCGCGCTCTCCGGGTTAGCCGGATAAAGCGCATGAATCGGGTTGAGGCCGATAAACGCGCCGCCACGCTTCGCCACTTCCGGCAGCATCGCCTTCAGATCGCCGAAGTCGCCAATACCCCAGTTCTTTTCCGAACGCAGGGTGTAGAGCTGCACGCAGGCGCCCCACAGCTTTTTCGCCTCTTGCAGCGGCTGTGGTTCATAGCAGCGTTCCGGCGCAATAATCACCCGGCAGTGCCAGCGCTGATCGTCCTGAGTCAACGTTAAGGAGTGATACCCCTCCGGCAGACGCGTCGGCAGGCTGAGATTTTTCCCGCCCGTCGCCTTGCCGTGATGCTGCTGGCCCTCTTCGGTGGTGAGGATCCAGCTAAACTCGCCGCTGCCGGAAACCGGCAGCGCCATTTTCTTACCGTACGTCAGAACCATCACGTTCGGTATCGGCGTCGCCGCGACCGAAGCGGTCGCGGGACGATGCATTGCGTCAAGCAAGCGCCGTTTGGTGTCTGCGCCGATAGACTGCGGCTTGCCGTGCGCATTGATATAGTCAGGGCTAATGCCTGCCGCCAGCGCGGCATTATCGAGGCGTTTGCTTTCCATAGGCCAGTCCTTAGCGTTTTGCCTGCCAGATACGTTTTTGGTAATCGCGAATCGAACGATCGGAGCTGAACATGCCGCAGCGCGCGGTGTTCAGAATGGCCGCACGCGTCCAGGCTTCCTGGTCACGATAAAGCACGTCCACCTGCTTCTGCGCTTCCACATAGGCGGCAAAGTCGGCCATCACCAGGTACGGGTCGCCGCCCTCTTTGCCGATGCTGTGCAGCATCTGGTCGAAGGCATGCTTGTCGCCGTCGCTGTACTTGCCGCTTTCCAGCTCTTTCAGCACCGCGTCCAGCAGCTTATCGGCTTTACGCCATTTCAGCGGATCGTAACCTTTGGCTTTGAGTTCTTTCACCTGCTCGACGGTATGGCCGAAGATGAAGATGTTTTCAGAACCGACCTTCTCGGCGATTTCTACGTTCGCACCGTCCAGCGTACCAACGGTCAGCGCGCCGTTCAGCGCCAGCTTCATGTTGCCGGTGCCGGAGGCCTCTTTACCGGCCGTGGAAATCTGCTCAGAAACGTCCGCCGCCGGAATCAGCATCTCTGCCGCCGACACGCAGTAATCCGGCAGGAAGACCACTTTCAGCTTATCGCCCACCTGCGGATCGTTATTGATCGCCTCAGCCACTTTGTTGATCGCAAAGATAATATTCTTCGCCAGGTAGTAGCCCGGCGCCGCTTTCGCCCCGAACAGGAACACGCGCGGTACGCGGTCAGCCTGCGGGTTTTCGCGAATCTCTTTGTACAGCGCCAGAATGTGCAGCAGGTTCAGGTGCTGACGTTTGTATTCGTGCAGACGTTTGATTTGAATATCAAAAATCGCGTTGCTTGAAATCTCAATCCCGGTACGGGCCTTGATGAATTTCACCAGGCGCTCTTTGTTCGCCAGCTTGATGTCACGATACTGCTGACGGAACTTCGCATCGTCGGCGTATTTTTCCAGATTAATCAGCTGGTCGAGATCGTTAGCCCACTCTTTTTTCAGCGATTTATCCAGCAGCGCGGCCAGAGCCGGGTTGCACTGTTTGATCCAGCGACGCGGCGTGATGCCGTTGGTGACGTTGTGGAAACGGGTCGGCCACAGCTGATGGTATTCCGGGAACAGATCCTTCACCACCAGGTCAGAGTGCAGCGCCGCCACGCCGTTAACCGCAAAGCCGCTCACTACGCACATGTTCGCCATGCGCACCTGCTTGTTGTGCACCACGGCCAGCTTCGCCCAGACGGCTTCATCGCCCGGCCAGGTCGCATCAACCAGCTTCTTAAAGCGGTCGTTAATCTCTTTGATGATCTGCATGTGACGCGGCAGCAGCGCTTTCACCAGCTTCTCATCCCAGCACTCCAGCGCTTCTGGCATCAGGGTGTGGTTGGTGTAAGCGAAGGTTTTGCTGGTGATAGCCCAGGCGTCATCCCAGCTCAGTTGGTGCTCGTCAATCAGCACGCGCAGCAGTTCCGGAATGGCGATGGTCGGGTGAGTATCGTTCAACTGGATGACTTCGAAATCGGCCAGTTCGTGCAGCTTACGACCCGCCAGATGGTGGCGACGCAGAATATCGGCCACCGAGCAGGCGCACTGGAAGTACTGCTGCATCAGGCGCAGTTTTTTACCTGCGGTATGGTTGTCGTTCGGGTAGAGCACTTTCGTCAGTTTTTCGGCGTCAATGCCCTGCTGCTCAGCGCGCAGGAAATCGCCGTCGTTGAATTTGGTCAGGTTGAACGGGTGCGCATGTTTCGCCTGCCACAGACGCAGCGGCTGCGCGACGCCGTTACGATAGCCCAGCACCGGCAGATCCCAGGCTTCACCGGTAATCGTGAAGGCAGGCTGCCATTCGCCTTTGACCACTTTACCGCCAATGCCCACCTGCACATCCAGCGCAGCGTTGTGGCGGAACCACGGGTAGCTTCCGCGCTGCCAGTCATCCGGCGCTTCCATCTGCTGGCCATCGGCAAACGACTGGCGGAACAGACCGTACTGGTAGTTCAGACCATAGCCGGTGGCGGACTGGCCAACGGTCGCCATGGAGTCGAGGAAGCACGCCGCCAGACGCCCCAAACCACCGTTGCCCAGCGCCGGGTCAGTCTCTTCTTCCAGCAGGTCAGTCAGGTTGATGTTGTAGGCCTTCAGCGCTTCACTCACCCCTTCATACCAGCCGAGGTTGAGCAGGTTGTTACCGGTCAGGCGGCCAATCAGGAACTCCATGGAGATGTAGTTCACGTGACGCTGATCTTTTGCTGGCTTCGCTACCGGCTGCGCCGACAGCTGTTCAGCCAGCGCGCCGCTCACAGCCTGCCACCACTGATGAGACGTCATTTCGGAAGCGGCCTGCAGGCCAAAACGCTGCCACTGACGCGTCAGGGCAGCCTGGAATGAATCGTGATTAAAAGTAGGCTGTGACATAGTGAAATCGAATCCTTTTTACATAAACGTTAGCGGTAGTTTGCCTGGCTGAATGCGCGACTTCCTCATCCTGTCCAGGATTAGGCGGGGAGGAGTCGCAGGGATGAGCGAAAAGTGTGATCGCCGCCACTATAACGTTAGCGACTGGCGGCAGTTTTGCGCGTTTTTCAGCCGGTTCAGCACGTCCTTTTTTCAGAATTCAGTCTCTGGGATTATGCCCGTGAGATCTTCGCGCCAGCTCATAAAATGAAATACTGTTTCGCAGTAAATATGTAAATAAGGAAAC